>JAKAPU010000152.1 GCA_021806865.1 archaeon | reverse complement strand
ACTCTCATCGCAAGCTTGTCGATGAGGAAACAGACGGTAGCCATCTTCCTCGTCTTTGGGTCTTTGGAACTCATTGACTTTGAAATGAACGCTCTAACTTTATCGATATGCTTGTCTAGCTCTTTTGCCTTATCGTACTTCCCCTTGTCTCTTTCCTGACGCAGGGCAGAAGAGTCATGAAGCCATACGTACTTCACCTTGTCAGAAAGCTTGTCTGTCCATGACGCGATCCACATGTTTTCCGGAGCATGGATCACTTTCCACCTTCCAGCAGGCACAGGCACACTTTCATCCAAGTTTAGTGTGATATCTTCTTCTCGGATCGCTGGTTTCCAGTGGCCACGCATTGGATGTTCTCCCCGGCCCATGAAGAGGCCAGGCGGCTCGACGACCCAGTTTGCTATCTCGGTCTTTACACTGTCAACAATTGCATAACCGAACTTCTCTTTCAGTTCAAGCCTCTTCTTCTTGCGTTCCGCAGCGATTGCCTTTTTCTGCTCCTTGGTGAGCTCGACCTTCTCAGGTAATGTTGGGAATTGAATATCACTGATTTTTGTGTCTCTGTACTTCTCAGGAAAGAGTATCAAAAAGTCCGAAAGAAAGTTAGACTGGAACACAGGATCCAAAACATAAGGTGTGCCAATCTTCTTTGCCCAAGCGACAGCCATCTCCTCTTGCTGAGGAGTCATGTTGATCTTCTCTCCTTTGATCACTATCAAGTTGGTTCTAGGATCTGACTTGTAGGGCTCTGGGAAGCTTACTCCATTGTGGGATAGAGTGTTCCATGCCCTTTTCTTCCCGTTCTTTGGAGCTTCAGAGCTCCTTTTCTCAACTTGTTGGGCTTGTTGCATAATGGTATTAGCTCCACCGACAGTCTACATCGGTTGATAATTGCAATAGCAGTGACTGGTTGTCTGCTTTACTCCTTACTTTCCAGGCTCGGTCTTAAAAATCTCTCGTTCTACGTCAAAGTCCGCAGGCAATTGCCTGTTACGAGTCGGATTCGCTCGAGAGACCCCTTTCAAAGGAGGCGACCAAGATATTTTCTTTGCTTGCCAACTTCCTGCTGTCCGCTTCGATATTAGCGTGAATGCACTATACGAAACGCAGTAGCAACCCGTCGGCGAATTCAAGTGTCGTTTCAGATTTCGGCTCTATCACACCAAAGTTCTAGTATCTGTTTGATAACCAGCTTGAATTACAATCCCGTCTGCAAGTCCAGCGTTCTCCTGCGGGTCCTTCCTCGTCGCCAATCTTCTTTCGACATTTTAGTCCACAAACCGCTTAAGAAATTGTTTCGTATTTCGATCTCTCCGTCAGACTCGCTCAGCATTCCTGTTTGAATATCTTTAAACAAGACAGCATGTTTTGCACATAAGGCAAGAGTCTATTTTCTCGGAACGTCGAATCATCTCTTGCTGCGTCTCAAGGATCATTAAGTAACATTACTTTGGTGTTGAACCGAGGCGTGACAATTTACGGGGACTATTGTCTAGGGCTTGCAGTTGAGCAACGCGCTTTCGCGTCCTCTCCGACCTGTTATCGCCTCAGCTATCAGATTCGTAGGAGAATCCACATGAAGGCAGTGTATAAGTGTATCGTCAATCGTTTGCAAATTGGACATACATACATCATTTCATTTTATGGCTGAACATTTGTCCAGCTTCAGTGGCTGATACTGACTAATTGTTTTCACGCTTGATCTACTCGATTCAACTGAACTTCCTAGTGTTCACTTTGCGTCTGGTTGCTTCTTGACTCTGCGCTTAACCACGAACTCAACATTATACTGATAGAATGCGTAGAGAAATGCTAACCCGCAAAAGACTGATCCAACGACAAATAACCAGTAATCCGTTGACTCGAATTCCCAAAGCAGGACGGCGAGCGCTGCTGCAAAGAATACCATTGCCGCAATTAGTATCGCCTGCCTGGAGTTCAAGCTTGTTTTTGATTCCATCATCGCAGTTTGGTTTGCTTTGAGTATTTAACGGTGCATAACCGACTCAGAGTACATCGTCTTGTCTTTAACTTTGTCTCCATTTTGAGAGTTTCGCCGCAAGACCCACCAAGATGAGAGTGTATGCTATCCCACCTGCGACGTAAACAAACATCTCAGATGGAGTCGCGCTTACAAGTCCAGTGGCGGCTTGGATTATTCCAGCAGGATAAGTTGTTGGAGCAATGTATGCGATGAACCTTAGGTTCTCTGGAATGTACGTGATCGGATAGAAAACTGGTGGTAGGAACGAAAGCAACACATTCAGCAGAGGCGAGTAGACCCACAGATCTCGGACGTCACGTGCGAATGTACTGACCATGAAACCCAGCGCCGAAACTAACCCCCAAGTTATTACTGCAGCGAACGCAATCTCAAGCGCGGAAACTACGCTGAGATGAGTGTCGAAAGATAGCAAGATGGAGAAAAGGACTATTCCAGCGGCCCCATTGAAGAGCTGTGCAATAGATAGCCCAATGACGTATGATACCGGAGAAAGTGGAGAGGAGACAAACATGTCCTGAAGCCTCACCACGAGGCGGATGAAGGCAGCTTCCGTTTCTAGGACAATGCAACTCCCAACTATCACTGCAATTAACCCGCCGCCCAGAGCAAAGACTATCTTACTTGCGCCAGCAAATATGTAGATGAAAAAAAGTATCGTGAGCGGGCTCACTATGAAATTGACCATGTTGAACGGCGAGCGGCGAATCGGAATCACGCCGTCAAACCACACTATAGCAAGTATTGCCCTAATTTGCTGTCTCAGATTCAATTTGCCCCACTTCGTTTATGAAAACATCTTCCAGACTCGACGGACGAACCGAGACCTCCAAGTTTTTACGCAGGCAAATCGTTGTGAGCTCTGAAGCTCCTTCTTGTGATGTCAGTACGCGCACTCCAGTGCCTGCACGCAACACCTTGCCAAACGACTGGAATGTGGCAAGATCGGTTTCAGCTGTCTTGACAATCACTGTGTGAGTTGCGTTCAATTGTTTCTTTATTTCCAGAGGCGTACCTTTCGATACAACCTTCCCCTTGTTGATTATAGCTAGATTGTCAGAAAGTTCCTCTGCTTCGTCCATGTAATGTGTGGTAAGAAGAATCGTCCTCCCCTCGCCCACGTACTTCCTGATCAGGTTCCAAACGTCAACCCTCGCAACAGGATCAAGTCCTATAGTCGGTTCGTCCAACACCAACAAGTCAGCTTCCGAGCTCATCGCCATCGCGATGAGTACGCGTTGCCTCAATCCTCCCGAGAGGTTGGCGCAAATCGTGTTCCGGTACGCTTTGAGGCTCAATGATGTCAAGGTGGAATCAGCTCTTCTCTTAGCCGTGGAGAAATCAAGCCCCCGAGAAACCAGGTAGGTCACAATATGTTCAAAGGGAGTCTGAAGAGAGAGTGGTCTGCTTTCTTGAGGAACAATTGCTATTTTTCGGCGAACCATCTGTGGTTCGCGCACAACATCGTACCCAAGAATCGATGCTGATCCGCCAGAGGGCATGAGTTGCGTCGAGACTATCCTAACAAAAGTCGTCTTACCCGCACCGTTTGGTCCGAGCAGACCAAAGACGGTGCCTTTTCCAACGTCGAGAGAGACTCCGCCCAGAGCCCTTATCTTTGAACCGTAGGTCTTTTCTAAATTCCGCGCTTCAAGTATTGGATCACTCGCGCTCATTTCAACGATCATGCCCTGTCGTGAATCATCGGTGCGTTCAGGCAGACAACCCAAACATTTTCCGGCTCATGCATCGAACCTTTGTGCCGAAAGTTCTTCGATTACTTCACAAGTTGACAAAATGGAGGCAGCCAGGTGTAATATATCATTGTTCTATACGTTCAATCAAGTGTTTCATTGCGTAGTATAATATACTCGCAATGCAAGATAAGCAGTAGTTTATGAGGAATTTCTTTTGAACCCTCTTTCTTCCTATTGGCTTTCAAAGAGGCAGGCAAAGGCCAGAGCCTTCATAACTAATAGTACTATTCTTGACATTGGATCAAGGAGCGAGAAGATAAGAGAGGATGCCGTATCGCTTGACATAGACCGAAGCGTGAAACCCGACGTTTGTGCGAGTGCAGAATTCCTACCCTTCAGATCGCACTCCTTTGACTACATAACAATGCTCGAGGTCATCGAGCATCTCGAGGACAAGCAAGTCGAAGGTGCATTGTTCGAGTGTAAGAGGGTATGCACGAAGATAATCCTATCCACTCCAAACTGCGATTCCAAATTGTGGAGCCGAGTAGTCTGGCCGCTCTGGAGCAATACCGTAGGAAGGGAGTGGCTTGGCGCTCACAAGCAGTTCTTTGGAAAAGAGTCTTTGAAGACGTTGCTCGAAGCCAAGTTCAAAATGAAGATACTTGAAACCAACTTCTCGCATTGGAACTTGTTGCTAATCGCCAAGACCAATGCTTGAGATGCTGACAAGTCACTGCTCAACAAACGCCTTCAACGATCTGCACTCTCGCTAGTTCGACAGAGAACCATTGCCCGCCTGGATGAATGCCACTAGAACCAGGCCAATTCCAAACCCAAGAAGAAGGTCACTTACGATAGAGCTGTCATTCTTCGCGTGAGCCACATACCCAGCGCCAGCAAGTATCAAGCCCAGAATCGTCAGGATTCCAGTAAACAGCGAACCTATTGCCAACATCGATACCGTCCCGTAAGAAAAGACGAGCTGAATCGCTCCTGCGACGACAAGGCCCAGCACCAACCCGATTATGAATCTCATACTTCGATTCAATGCAGATACCGGATTCCAGTCGCAGCCATATTTTCACTGGTATAACACTTGCTACCACACAGAAGCAACCTACGTTAAAGGCTCCACCTGTTCAAGGATCCGAATCAAAGGAGCTCGCGCTTGGCTCTTTAACCCATTTTCTCGGTATACTGTTTCTAAGGAATCCAACTTTTGATATTTGTTCAAGTGTTTCCTGTAATGACAATGATCAGATCTTATTGAGATATGTATGAATTCAAAGAGTTTCCATTGATTCACGGTTCTGTTTCTTCTACGGGTGAATCCTGAGGTCGTTTCGGTCCAGGTGAAAAAATCAGATGTTGGTAGCACGTCTGCCCGTCGCGACGCGTACTATCATTACCACAACGATTACGATTACGGTAAGGCCGACAATTAAGATAATCCTTTGGTCAATCGGCAACGCCATGTGGTACGCCTCAGAACTAATAGCGAGAAACTCGGCTTAATAATTGAGTCGGCTAGTTCTTGGAAAGAGCTTCCGTTAATAGCTGATTCCAAGTCGCCTTCTTTGCAGAGATTCCAGCTCTTTGGGCTGGTGTCATTCCCTCTACCGCCTCATGCGGTTTCACAAAGTTGTAATGGATTCTTTGACCTTCAGCGATCGCGGACTCCATAGATTTCCATCCTCTCGAGACTTTGACCCTTTCGCGTAGAGTATCGTTCAATCTCTCAATTCTATTATTGTTCGCGTGAGGCTTGTTGATTCCAGCTTTGGCGATAACTTGAGGATTCAACCTTCAACGTGAGCGTACTGGATTTTTCTGTATGCCGTAGCTCCGTCAACGAATATCTTTTCGGGAAATTGACCGTGAGAGATTTTCCGAGCCTCTTTGAACGCTCGAAAGGCCCCGTCTTGATCTCTTTCTCTCGATAGATCAGAAGCTAGAAGGAATCACGTCTTTCTATCCATCACGTTCCAAAGAAATGCAATATGCTCATACCTTCTTTTGTCGCTAGTCGTGTAATTGACTCCTTTCTTCATTTTCACGAATAGCTCGTCTGCGTGCCAAACGTCTGATAATTGTGGAGACAGAGAATTGACGTACTCAGAAATCTTTGGTACGAATTTCTGAATCCATCTGTATATCGTTACTTTTCCAAGCTTCATGTCAAACTGATTATTCAAAATTCGGGCTGTCTTTGCTAGAGATGTTCCCGAAAAGTAAAGATCAAGGCATAGAGAAACTGTCTCTGGTGAATAGCGAGCCTTCTTGAGAAGGGAATAGCGGAATTTGTGCTTGCAGTCTTTGCATTTGTAAATCTGCTTTTCAGCATCATAACCGAATTTCCAAACTCGGATTGAACCGCATTTATCGCATTGAATTGAATCATCTGAGAATACCTTTGGCTTTGGTTTCTGCTTTAGCTCTACCTGAGAGGCGATCCAGAACTTTACAGCGTGAATGTGCTTGCAGATTCCTACTTCTTCATGTCTGTGCTTGAAGTCTAGACAATTGCAGATGTATTTACCGTCAATCAATCTAACCAAATAGGCGATCTCTTCGACCGTCTGAGAGGGAACGCTGAACGTTCCATCAGCGTTCTCGGAGATAACTTTCGAAGGCCAACATCTGCTAGAG
>JAKAPU010000016.1 GCA_021806865.1 archaeon | reverse complement strand
ATCTATTGAACCGCTAGCGAGGCTCGAATTCGTTCGAATTAAGGTTCATCAAACCTTACAGGGACGATATCCGCGAAATAGAAACCATCCCTTTCCACTATATCCCCAACCCTGATGTCTATCTTCGACTTGAATATTGGACCATCATAAACAAAAGTATGAAATTCGCCGTTCTCACCACAAGGATCGACACTTTCTGGAATCTCTGTGAGGAATTGTTTGTCGTAATCTCTGCCGCAGAAGCTCGGATCAAGTTTCTTTGGATCGATTGTACAAATTATTGCCTTGAAACGCGATTCTATGAAGAATCTAGCCAGCTCTTTTGTATTCTTTCCCCAAATTGGAAACACGCAACGAAATCCATTACTTCCAAGGAATTTTTCCCTGTAGGCTCGGATGTCTTCTAGAAAAAGATCTCCAAATATTATGTTGGAGGTTCTTTCCTTTTCCTTGCATTTTGTTAGAGATTTGACCATCTCAATCTGGTAGATTTCATTTGTCGCCTTGCTTGGAATCCACACTTCTTCAACCGGAATTTCTAGAGATCTGGATTGCGCTATCAGGAGCTCTCGTCGAACGCCGTGCATACTGATTCTATCATACTTTATTGTTAAAGTAGTGAGCAATGCCTTAATTTCAAAATTAGAGTATTTCTCATTATTTAGTATCTCGTAGAGACATAGTGAGCTATCTTTTCCTCCGCTCCAAGATAGGAGAGCGTACTCATGTTTTGCCATTGACTGTGCCGAATCTTGCTGTTTTGGAATTATTAACCGATCCTTGTTGAGCCTTCTAGCTACTAAGAACTTGGCAAACTTTATCAGGACTCTTTCTTGGTGGCTGAAAGGCCTCTCTTTCAACCGGTCTAGTTCGCATTTGAGCCTCTTTTCGTAGTGGTGCGTCGTTCATATTATGTAAAAGCCGAGTAGGATTTGAACGCATGGGATAAGGCGTCAAGGCCGGGATTTGAATCAGGAATTAAGTTCGTTTTTCTGACTTTTCAAGACTTATTAGAGTCGGAGCGATCTTGTCCACTTGCGACTGGAAATGAAAGTACCCAAATGTGGAGAAAATACTATCGTCGTTAGTCTGCAGCCAAGGGTACCCAGTCCGATAATCGGCACGAGCCCCACCGGGCCCGTTTTCCTTCAACTTTCTCATGTCAAATTCTCCAGGCTTTGAGCCTTCTCAAGGAGGGAAATCATTCACTTTCAAGCAGACTACCAGTTCGATTGATATGTTTCAAATGCGACCTTATGAGCGGTCGATCACCAGATTTGCAAATGAATTGGTTATCAAAATTGATGATCGCACCTTCAGTTTATGTATCCTGAGCATCATATCAGCAATAAGAGCTCGTGATGGTATCCGTCCTACAAGTCAAAGACTACATGTCCATGAGTGTTCTTGCAGTGGGTGAGAACGAAAGCGCATATGATGCTGCAGAAAAGATGATCAAGTATGGCGTCGGTTGCATTCTTGTACTGAGGAATAAACAAGTTGCCGGCTTGCTGACAAAGGGAGACATAATAAAACGCGTTCTTTTGGATCGGCTTGATGCGAAAAAAGTCTCGGCAGGAGTGATAATGTCCAAGCCGGTTGTTACAATCGCTCCCGAAGCTTCTCTGGAAGATGCGGCCAGATTAATGGTTGCAAAGAACGTCACCAAGCTACCGGTTATGGGTGGCGGCACTCTGGTCGGCATAATCACCTCCACAGACATTTTGCGGATCGAACCAACCCAGATCCATTACCTTCGAGGCTTGCTTCAGCCCAAGAAATCCTGACTACATGTGTTTCTCTGTGGCGGACTAAATCCTAAACTCGATATAGTGTGGCAGTGCACATCAGGCGGGTCTGAGCGCGCGCCATGCCGGTTCTACGTCCATATCAGCAAGATGCAGTTAGAGCTGCCTTGAACGCGAAACGAGGTACGATAAAGGCCGCAACCGGCACCGGAAAGACAATCATCGCAATCGAATGGCTAAAGACCATTGGGAAGAATTCACTCATCGTCGTCCCGACACAGGCACTCATCTATCAATCTTGGGCGCCGAAACTGCAAGATGCTGGTCTGCTCGATATCGGACAGTATTACGCCTATTCCAAAAGTACTGGTCCAGTTATGATTACAACGTATTCGAGTGCGATTTCTCACCCAGAGCTGTTTGAAAAGGCTGATGCAGTAATACTTGACGAAATACACCATCTCGGAGCTGCTGCTGCTGCCCTAACTCGACTACTGCCAATCATCAGAAAAAAGGAGTATGTCTTGGGACTTTCCTCAGTACCGGAAAGGGAAGACGATGCCCACGAACTGTTTCTCGAGGAATTTCCGATATGCTTTGACCTGAGCCTTGGCGAAGCGCTGCGAGACGGCATAGTATCTCCACTCCAAGTGATCAAGGTACCTGCGGAGATGAAAGCGCCCGAGAGAGAAAAGTACGAAGAATATACGGAAAAGATCCAGAATGCTTTCAGATTCTGCGGTCCAGACATATCTCGCTGGATGCGTTGCTTCGATCCGAAGACAAAGCAGTTCTATGGAAGGCAGGGAATGCTGGCGATGAGTAGGCGAAAGAAGCTTCTCTCCCAGATTGCAAGTAAGAAGGACGCTGTGAAAAGAATAGTTTCTGAGCACGAGGGCGAAATGGTGATTCTGTTTGCCGAGTCTGTAAATGCTATTGAAGAAATCAAGGAAGAACTCGCAGCAGAGGGCATTCAGAGTGAGACATTCCACTCTGGAACAGAGCCTTGGCGGAGACAAGAGATCTTGGGAGAATGGGGAAGGAAATTTGACGTTCTTCTTTCCTGTCGCGCACTTGAGGAGGGTGTGGATGTCAAAGAGGTTTCCGTTGGTATTTTGATTACCAGCGGCAAGAGCAAGAGACAGTTCGTCCAAAGGATAGGACGTGTGGTCAGGCCAAAAGAGGGCAAGTTGGCCAAGTTCTACGTCGTTTACTGCCCGCAGACAGTGGAAGAATCTTACGCCAAGACGATCGAATCTATCCTTTCGAAGGATTAGCTATTATTCTATAGATCACTTTTCGAGTAGAGCCTAGACAGCTCTTTAAGGCAGAAATCAGATGTTTCAAAGCGAAAACATTGCCCTATTGCAGTTCTTGTGGTAAAGAAGTTCCCGCGGACGCCACCTTTTGCCCGAGTTGCGGGGCAAGTGTAAGGGTCGCTGCCGCTAGACCGATGGGAGAATCCGAAGCAGACAGATTGCTCCACGATACGAAGACTCAGGATTTCTGGTTGCGAAGAGTGATTGCATATGTAATCGACTGGATAATCGTCGTAATCGCCACTGGCATAATCGAACTGCTGATTTTGATCGCTATGGGATTAACGGGGGCGATATTGTCAGCAAACCCCATGAATTTCTTTGTACCCTTCCAAACGATCGGATTTGGTTTCTTCGGACTGAGTGCAATATTGTTCCTCCTTTACTTCACTCTGAGCGAAGCGATGTATCAGAGAACGATTGGCAAGTCATTCATGGGGCTCAAAGTCGTGACGACGGATGGCTCGCGATTTGACATTGGCAAATCGTTCGTACGAAATTTCAGCAAGATCTACTGGCTACTGCTACTTCTCGACGTCATCGGTGGATTGTTCATGCATGTGCAGCCGGGTCAAAAATTCTCGGATCACGTCGCAAACACTCTTGTGGTATCTGCACGCTAGTGCCTAATCTGGTCGCTACGCAGTAAAAATCGATCGACCAAGAAGCAGGATGTTACTCTTCTTTTCTCTTATTCTGCGTATAGAGTAAGAAAGCCACTGCGGCCCATACGGTATGTATTCCCTTACTTGGTAGTGCTGGGAGACAAGTTCCATTTTCAGATTGTCTCGCACACCCATGAGCATCTCGAATTCGAACCTAACCTTGCCGCTCTTTCCGAGATCTTTTGCAAGGTCTACAAGTTTTCCATCATGTGTTGCCACTGCAACGAAGTTTCTGTCGCCTCGTTCAAACATCAACCTCATCAGGTTTCCATAGTTGTCCGAGATCTGCTTCTTATCCTTGAACACAAACTCTGGAGACTCGTTATACGCCCCCTTGACCAGCCGAACATTGGCGCCGAGAGGCAGCAGATACTGCAAGTCCTGCTCGCTTCTCTTGAGATATGACTGGATTGCAATTCCAGTGTTGGGATGTTTTGCTAGCACACGAGTGTAGAGATCGATTGTCTTCTGTATGTACGGTACGTTTTCCATGTCTATCCAGAGCCAATTGTTTGAATGTGTCTTGCATTTTTCCACCATTTCCATATAATTCGCAAGACAAAAGTCAAAGTCAAGGTTCAACCCCATCTGGGTTGGCTTGATCGAAATTTGTGAGTCCACCTTCGAATCTTCAATCAGGTCAAGAAGTTTGGAATATTCTTTCAGAGTGCCGGCAATCTGTTCCCTGCTCTCAATGTGCTCGCCCAGAAGATTAAGTAATCCAAGGATACCACGAGAGTTGGCTTCTCGAACTCTCTTTATTCCGTCTTCGGCTTTCTCGCCAGCAATCCATTGTCGGGCGAGACGCAAAAGCGGGCTGGGCAATTGATTTCGATTTGCTCACGAAACTAGCTTTGTCCCTTCAGAAGGTTACTACTTTTCGCTGGAGCCCTTGATCTGCCTGTAAATCCAAACCAGAGGGTCGTAGTGCCTATCCACCACCCTTTCCTTTTCTGGAATGATTGCGTCATCGGTAATGATGATGTGCTCTGGGCAGACTTCCTGACAGCACTTTGTAATGTTGCAGTAGCCTATTCCCCCGTGATCTTTCATGTAGTCCGAGCGATTCAAAGTGTCAAATGGATGCATGTCGAAAGATGCCGCCTTAACCACCCATCGAGGTCCGATGTAGTTGGCCTTGTGTTCTCTCACAACGTGACACACGTCCTGACACAGAAAGCATTCAATGCACTTTCTGAACTCTCTTGATTTGTCGACATCAATCTGATCCATCTTCCAGATGTGGTCCGGAGGTTCCCTAGGAGTGAATGGAGGAATAGTCTTTGCAATCTCAAAGTTTTCTGTGACGTCTGTCACTAGATCTCTAAGAAGCGGAAATGCCTTCATTGGTTCAACCGTAATTTCTCCTTCGTACTCGGCGACTGGAGTCTTACACATCAATCTAGGCCACCCGTTGATCTCTGCGGAGCACGAACCGCAACGACCAGCCTTGCAATTCCATCTCGCAGAAAGAGAAGAATCGAAATGGCTCTGAATGTAGTGTATGGCATTCAGGACAACCATGCCGTCTTGGTAAGGTACTGTAAAAGTCTCATACCTGTCCTTTGATCGGTCCGAGCCCAGGCCGCGGAACACGCGCAGGGTCACTTCTTTTTTTTCGCTCGTCTTTTCCATAATCTCACTTTTCCTTCTTCCAGAGCAGTACCTCTTCCCTGCTGATCAGTTTCTGATATTCCTCCGGCATTTTTGGAACCGGTACAATCTCTTGAACCATTTGGCCTTCCTTCAATTTCATTTTAATATTCATGAGCCAGTGCTCGTCGTCCTTCTTCGGATAGTCGGAGCGAGTGTGTGCACCGCGACTTTCCTTGCGAGCTAGTGCAGATCTGATTACAGATTCGCAATCAAGAACCATGTTCCAAACGGCCATGGAATCTGCCCAAGACTGATTATAGGCTCTTGCCCCTTTAGCCTGCACGTTCTTTGATTCCAATTTTATCTTGAGTATCTCTTCGAGCCCTTTCTTCAGGTCCTCCTCGTTTCTCACGATTCCTACGTATTTCCACATCAATTGGGCGATCCTATCTTTCAAGTCGAACGGATTTGCCCCATTGGTAATCTTGAAAGGTCCCAAGATCCTTGCGATTTCTGATCTGACGTCTTCATCTGACACTTCGGATTTCTGCAAAGACTTCACGTATTCGCTCGCTGCAACGCCTGCTCTTCTGCCGAACACCAGAATATCTGATAATGAGTTACCTCCAAGTCTGTTTGCGCCGTGCAGGCCGCAGGCAACCTCACCAGCGGCATACAAGCCACTCACAGAAGTCATGCACGTCTCTGAGTCGACCCTCACCCCACCCATCTGGTAGTGAACAGTCGGGGCAACCTCCATCTTTTCTTTGGTGATATCTATACCCGCAAATTCGAGGAACTGGTAATACATGCTTGGCAGCTTCTGCTTTATGTATGCCGCGCCCCTGTGCCTAATATCTAGGTAGACTGCTCCGTTAGGTGTTCCTCTTCCGGCCATTATCTCGGTATAAATCGATCGTGCGACAACATCCCTTGCAGAAAGTTCTTTTCTCTTGGGATCGTACTTTTCCATGAAGCGCTCGCCGTTCACGTTTGTGAGTATTCCACCCTCTCCACGAACTGCCTCTGTGACGAGCATTCCTCTAACTCCAGCAGGATATATCATGCCGGTCGGATGGAACTGGATCATCTCCATATCCATGAGCTCGGATCCTGCGCGATACGCCAGTGCTATTCCGTCACCAGTGCTCTCCCAAGAGTTGGAAGTGACAGAGTAAATCTTTCCGAAACCACCAGTAGCAAGAACAACCGCCTTGCACTTGAATAGAACAAGCTCGCCAGTTCTTATCTTGATTCCAAAGGCGCCAGACACCGCGCCAGTTTCTGGATCCTTGAAAATTGTAGTGATGACAGCTTCGTCCAGGTAAGGAATGTTGCGCTTGATCACCTGGTCCTCAAGCGTTCTGATAAGCTCAAGGCCAGTTCTATCACCAACGTAGCACAGTCTTCGGTAAGTGTGCGCCCCAAAAGGCCGCTGCATTATTTTTCCTTCGGGAGTTCGATCAAACAATGCACCATAGTGCTCGAGCTCGATTACTCGGTCCGGAGCCTCCTTGGCGAATATCTCGGCCATGCGCCAGTTGTTGATGAACTGACCCTCCACGACGGTATCTGAGAAATGAACCTTCCAATTGTCTTCCGGATCGATATTTCCCAGAGAAGCGGCAATTCCGCCTTCAGCCATGACCGTGTGCGCCTTTCCCAAAAGGGATTTGCACACAAGCATCACATTCAATCCGCGGTCAAATGCCTCGATTGCAGCGCGCATCCCCGCGCCGCCAGCACCCACAATTACGATGTCGCAGGAGATTGTAAGGAAGGATTCATCGAGGCTATCAAGAGATTTTTTGTCAGATTCCTTCTTCCACAAAGCGTAGAATCACAAGACGTTTTAAAATGAGCCTTAATGGATTTATAACAATAACCGTTTCTCTTTGAGTTCCATCAAACGGATTTGAGATCCGCTTTCAGACGTATTCGCGTGACAAATCTCACGCCGTTATTCATTAAATACCCCTCTCCGCATTAGATTGTGAGCGGCTAAGCTTGTTGTGGGGAATTTGCAGTGACTGACGTAACTTCGCGTGGCGCTATTATTTTTGCAAGTGGCATGGAAGAGAAGACTATTTCGCGCCAGTTTTCACCAGATGAAAAAGGATCATTGCTCGAGTACGTCCTGGATTCTGTCTGGACGGTTGCCGACGAGATTGTTGTCGTGTTTGGCAAGGAACCCAAGCTCTCAACTGTCGAATCTATCTCTCCCTTTGGAGCAAAGGTGATCACGGTCAACCAAAATCAAGGCCCGATGTTGTCAATCTTGGAAGCATTTAGAACTTCCAAGGCTGAACACTGTCTTTTGACGACGGAACGCGTTCCGCTTTTGAAGCCGAATGTGATACTATCATTGTTTGAGAATGCCCTCGGTCATGATCTTGCGATACCAAGATGGAATGATGGCAAGCTCGCGCCGATGCTTGCGGTTTACAGAAAAAACGCATTATTGAAGCTGGTCTCGACGCTCAGCCTATCCAATGGCAAAGATCTGAAGCGGGATCTGGGAAAGATTATTGAACAGTTGTTTGCGGTGAGATACGTCTCCGTAGAAAAAGACCTCAAAGAGATTGATCCGGAACTGGACTCCTTCCTTGAAATAGACGGAGACCGATCGTTGTCACTCGCTAGGGAGAAGGCCTCGATCAAAGGGAAGAGACTGCAGAAGCGAGCGAAGTGAGTGTCGAATTCACTTCTTCGTAGACGTTCTTGAGATTTGAAGCTCGGCGGTTTGAAATCATCTTTCCTGCGACGAGCACTGGAACACCAATCGCGCCTGTGACCGGATCCGGCATTATTATCATGGCTGTTCCGACCTTCATCAGCTTGCTCCCAGAATTTCCACGCTCCTTGGTGATTCCGATCAAACTCTCATTAGTCTTTTCGAGGCTTGGAGTCTTTGGCCTCGAGGAAATCAAATTAGTGGCCTCTTTAATGAGCGCAACCTCTCTCTTTGCAATCGCGTTATCTTCTGACAAATCGACGTTGAGATCAATACCGTTCGGTGTTAATCATAATTGTCAAAAATCGCGGCGATAAGTGTCAAGATTTCTACGCATCACTTCTCACGTGAAGCAGATCTGCGTGCGATGAGCCAAGAAATAACCCCTGCTGCAATGCCTGCGTCAATATTCACAACGCACATCCCGAGTGGACAGGCCTGTAGCATGCTCATCAGCGCGGCTTCGCCATTTCTGCCAAAGCCGTAACCCACCGATGTCGGAAGCCCAATGACTGGAACGTCTGAGAGACCGGCAATCAGTGATGGGAGAGCGCCTTCCATGCCAGCTGCGACAACAATCGCGTCGGGATCAAACTCGAATATCTTCTTCAATGGCTGAGCAAGTCTGTGCAGTGCTGCTACACCCACATCGTTGAACCGTATGGTGTTACATCCGAGCAAGTCGAGCAACACCTCTGATTCGTTCAGTGCTGGCATGTCGGACGTGCCGGCTGCGAGCAGCGCCACTTTGCCATACTTTTTTTGTTTCTTAGCAGACCTTTTGGAAATTGCGATCAAGTTTGCGTTCTCATAGTACTTTGGCCTGTATCCCATCTTGCTTAACTTTGAGGAGCTATGATTTACTATTGTTTCGACCTGATCCTCTCTGACTTTGCTGATTATGATGGGAAGGCCGTCATCAACTCTTTTTGTAACCAGTTTTGATACTATCTTCACGAGCTGAGCGGTCGATTTGCTCCTGGCGTAGATGATTTCTGGCACACCCCGCCGTAAGTATCTATTGTAATCAAGTCTGGCGAGATCACCAACGATTGATACCGCGTCCAGTCGGAGCAGAGTTTCCGCCTTTCGAAGCGAGATCTTTCCACTCTTCACGGCAATAAGAACGTCTGCGACAGTCAGCATTTTGTAGCCTCCGGAGCAATTCGTCTATTGAAGCAAAAAGAGACACTCAGATCGATTTTAATATTCAAGATTTTGAATTTCTCTAAGCAAAGATTTTAGCTTGCCTCTCAATATTATTGTTTGCATTAAGCAGGTGCCAGATACGAATGACATGCGTATCGACCCAAAAACAAACAATTTGATTCGCGAAGGTGTTCCCGCAGTTGTAAACCCGACTGACTTGAACGCGATCGAAGAAGCATTGCGTTTCAAGGACACTTACGGAGCGAATATCAGCGTTCTGACAATGGGTCCACCCCAAGCAGAGCAGAGTCTACGCGAAGCTATTGCCATGGGTGCCGACGAGGCGTATCTCCTGACAGACAGAGCCTTTGGCGGCGCGGACACACTCGCAACTTCCTACGCGTTGTGGAAGGGCGTCCAGAAGATAGAGGAGTCTACTGGAAAGACCGACTTTGTATTCTTTGGCAAGGTCGCCATCGACGGCGAGACTGGTCAGGTCGGCCCAGGTCTGGCTGTAAGATTGGGACTTCCGGTCATCACCTACAATTCCAAGACAACCAAGGTAGATCTTCAAAACAAAGTGGTGGAGGCTGAAAGGCGCGTCGATGATGGCGTGGAGCTGGTCAGGGTGCCAATTCCTTGTGCCATGACTGTGACCGAAGCGGCAAACGAACCACGACAACCCACAATCGACGGACTGATAAGAGCAAAGAAAGCGAAAATTATTGCCCTAAACAAAGATGCTGTTCAAGCCGATCCTAAGAGGATTGGTCTCGGCGGTTCACCCACGTATGTCAAGAAGGTCATAGTCCCTCCTCCGAAAAAGAAGGGCGAGATCAAGGAACTAGGGGATCCAAAGGAAACCGCAAAGTGGCTCGTTGATAGACTAGTTGCCATTGGGGCATTTGGCAAGAAGGTTGCCGGTGGAGTGATCCCGGAGCAGCCTCAAGCTCCAGTACAAGAGCAACCTCAGCAACCCGCTGCGAAGATACAAGGCGAGCACGGAGATGTCTGGGTCTACGTCGAACACCGTTACGGACAAGCTGCGCGTGTTGCGTGGGAATTGCTAGGAGAAGGAAAGCGCCTCGCAAAAATCTATGGAACAAACCTCTGTGCTGTTGTTATTGGAAGTGACGTTCAAAACCTGATTCAAGAATCTTATGAATACGGCGCCGACAAGGTATACCTCGTGGAGCATCCTGTTCTGAAGGGCTACAGAAGTGAGAGCTACGGCAAGGCGTTCGCATATCTTTCTAACAAGTATCACCCCGAAGTCATACTCATGGGAGGCACCTATAACGGCAGAGACCTCGCCGGAGTGCTCGCGACATTGATCGAGACTGGGCTCATTGCAGATTGCACAATGCTCGATGTTGATGAAAAGGGAGGCTTCAACGGTACGAGGCCTGACTTTGGTGGCAAGGAGCTATCAACTATTGTTTGCCCTAAGAACAAACCAACGATGGCGAGCGTTCGAACCAGGGTCATGAAGATGCCTTCCAAGATTCCCGGAAGGACTGGCGAGCTTGTCAAGGAGTCTGTGGAACTCTTGGAAGATGCAATCATGGAAAAGATAGTTTCTTTCACTCCTGTGGAGAGAGCAGGCGCGAAGCTCGAAGGAGCCGACGTTATAGTTTCAGGTGGCCGAGGTCTTGGTAATCCCAAGAATTTCAGACTCGTAGAAGACCTTGCTTCCGTTCTTGGAGCTCAGATCGGAGCGACCCGAGCAGTGGTATATCTCGGCTGGATTGCAAAGGACCACCAAGTGGGGCAGACGGGAGTCACTGTGAGAGCGAGGCTCTACTTTGCAGTTGGAGTATCAGGAGCAATCCAGCACCTGGTGGGCATGGAGAACTCTGACACAATTGTCGCGATAAACAAAGATCCTGAAGCTTCGATTTTCGGAGTGTCTCATTTTGGAGTGGTCGGAGATCTTTTCCAATTTGTTCCTGCTCTGGTGGATGAAATCAAGGCAAGGGGTTTGGCCAGAGCCGGATAGAGTGATATCAACATGGTAGAGAAATTCGAAGCAATAGTGGTTGGCGCAGGTCCGGCCGGCGCATCAGCGGCCATGACCATGGCCAAGGGTGGAATGAACACAGCGATAATTGAGCGTGGCGATTTCGCGGGCAGCAAGAACATGTTTGGAGGAATCGCGTTCACAAAGCCCACCGCTCAGATCGTTCCAGAGTTTTGGAAGACAGCGCCAATAGAGAGAAAGGTCGTAGAATACCAGTATTGGCTTCTTTCTGAAGAGTCTCACGTACAGATTGTACACAGAAACCAGAAGTTTACAAAGGATTTCAACAGCTTCACTGCACTGCGAGCCAGGTTCGACAAATGGTTTGCTCAGCAGGCTGAAGCAGCAGGCTCAACACTCTTGACTCGAACCACAGTCACTGGCGTTTTGAAAGATGCAGACGGCAAGATAAACGGAGTGTCCACCGATCGAGGAGACATTATGGCAGATGTCGTCGTCACATGCGATGGCGTCAACTCGCTCGTTTCAAAGGCTGCTGGACTGCATGACGAATGGAAACCCGAAGACATTGCACTGGCAATTAAGGAAACCTACTCGCTACCAAAGGAGAAAATAGATGAGCGTTTCAACATCCGCGGGGACGAGGGTGTTGCGATTCAGATCTATGGTGGAAGAAAAGAAGAGTATGCCGGTTTCATATACACAAACAAGGACACCATATCTTTTGGAATCGGCGCAATAATGAGCGACCTTGCTTCTTACAAGACAAGACCACAGCAAATCATGGAATGGCTCAAGTCGCACCCGTCTGTAAAGACAATGATGGAAGGCGCCGCTTTGCGCGAATACACCGCTCATCTTATCCCAGAAGGAGGGTACAACAAGATTCCACCGCTCTTTACAGATGGAATGATGGTTGCGGGCGATGCTGCTGGTCTTGTCAATGCGCTGAATTTTGAAGGCACCAATTTTGCAATGTTCTCTGGCAAGTTTGCCGGAGAAACAGCCCTCGAAGCAAAGAAGGCCGGATCTTATTCTGCGGCGCAACTTGTAAACTACAGAACGAGGCTTGAAAACAGCTTTATTCTGAAGGACTTGAAGAAGTTCAGGGACGTTCCGCATTACATATCATCCAACAGGCAGTTCTTGGGCCTGTATCCCGAGCTGTTGAATGACGTCCTGTACAAGTTCTTTGAAGTTGATGGTCGGCCAAAGGAAGAGCACATCAAGGAAATAAAGGACGAGCTTTACACAAAGCGGGGACGCCTTGGCTTGCTCAGGGATCTTATTGGCATATACCGGAAAATGAGTTAGAGTGATAGAGATGAGCACAACCGCACAGCAAGTAGCGCCTCAGCCAGCAAAGGAAACCAAGATCTCCATCGAAGAAAAGCTGTACATGGCAAAGTACAAGCTCGACGAAAGACCTCATCTTCTGATATACGAACAGAACGTCTGTCAAAAGTGTGCGGAGATCAATGGTTCGCCGCAACCTTGCATGATACTGTGTCCTGCTGACGTATACAAATGGGAAACTCGTAACGAAAAGATGGAGAACGTCGTATCTTATGATAACTGCGTGGAATGCGGAGCCTGCAGGATCATCTGCCCCTATGCAAACATAGAGTGGAAGTTTCCGCGTTGGGGCAGAGGATTGTCCCACCGCTACGGCTAAACTTGAATAGTCGCTATTGCTTCCTTGAGAGTCGCGACTCCTTTGTCGAACGACTCTTTCTCTTTTCCTGATAATGGCACTTGCACGATCTTTTCAACGCCCTCAGCTCCTATGATTGCAGGAACGCCTATGCAGATACCAGATACTCCGTATTCTCCTTCGAGATAAGTCGAAACTGGGATGAGCGCTTTCTTGTCATATCGAACTGCTTCCACCATGCGTGCAACGCCATTAGCCGGCGCATAGAATGTCGCTCCTTTCTTTGCGATGACTTCCGCAGCCACCTTTCTTGTCTTTTCAATCGCGTCATCGATCTGTGCTTCGGTCAACAGACTCTTCAAAGGAATTCCGTTTACTGAAGTGTAGCTTGGCAGCGGGGTCATTGATTCGCCGTGTTCACCAATAACCAAGGCATTGATTGAAGATCTAGAAGTCTGGAGTGCTTCCGATAGTAGCTGTTTGAATCTAGAAAGATCCAGCATGCCACTCATTCCGAAGACTCTACCTTTCTTAAAGCCGGTCGCCTTCAGAGCAACATATGTCATTGCATCCAGTGGATTTGTGACCATAATGAGTTTGGAGTCAGGAGCATATTTTGCTACTTCCTGGGTAACTGATTTTATGATGCCGGCGTTCTTTGCTAGCAGATCCATTCTTGTCATGCCAGGCTTCCTTGCGAGGCCTGCAGTGACCACCACTATATCAGATCCTCTAAGTGCCGCATAGTCATTCGAGCCTTTGATCTTGACATCTATCCCGAGCTCAGCTGCCATGTGGCTCAGGTCCAACGCTTCTCCTTCCGGAAGACCTTGAATAATATCTACCAGAGTGATGTCATCCACATTTCTCTGCGCTAAGATCATTGCAAGTGTACTTCCAACTCTTCCAGAACCGACAATGGAAATCAAGAAAAACAGACGCCTCTCGGTTCAAGATTAAACTCGTTTGGCATAAAAGCGTTTTACGGAGATATTGTCGGGCGAAAAGCCGCGTTGGCCAAATGTCGACACATGTTTCAGATCCAAGATAATCCCGAAATCACGGAAAGTATTAAACGGGGAAAACACAAAACTGGAACGAGAATTTCGAAGTGTCCGCCTCAGCTGAGGAGACGAGCAACAGAAAGACTGCGACCGCAAACGAGATTGGATTTGAGCGGGATGTCGTCGCTGTCGTCGAAACAAACGTCGACGACGTTAGCGGAGAGATTCTCGGGCACGCAATCGATAGACTCATGGCCGAGGGAGCATACGACGCAACAGTAACTCCATATCTTGGAAAAAAAGGTCGCATAGGTCACACCGTCAGAGCCTTGTGCTCGCATGATTCCGTGGACAAATTTGCCCAGATACTTGTGCAGGAGACAGGGACTCTGGGAGTGAAAACTCTTGAATATACAAGACTGATTGTTCCTCGAAAAATAGTGAGCGTACCTTTTGAAATTGGACGTTACAAGGGAAGCGTGAATGTGAAGATAGCCGAAATCAATGGCAGGTTAAGGATAAAGCCCGAGACTTCTGAGGCAAAACAGATTTCTGATTCGCAGAAGATACCTTTGCGTGAAGTCTTGGACGCAATAGTATTCGCTTCAAAGCAGGTAATCGAATCTCAAAGGCAAGTTTGAACAAGTATGCAAACTGCAAAGGCAGAACTCGATCCAAACGAATCCAGATCAGAGTTTGAGAAACTGGTAGAGTGGTTTAGCAGATTTGATTCTTGCATCGTAGCATTCTCTGCAGGAGTCGACTCCTCTCTACTTGCACTCGCAGCGAAAAAGGCTCTGGGAAGAAGGGCATATGCGGTGACATCGCATTCCGCTTCTTTTTCTCACGTGGAGCAGGCCACGACAACGCTCATCGCCAAAGAAATTGGAATCGAACTTATTGTCGTCAATCAAGACGATCTCGCGAGCAAAGAATATGTGAAAAACAACGTCGACAGGTGCTATTTTTGCAGAAGCAACTTGGCTCAAGAGATACTTCCGCTAGCAAGACGATTGAACGTGAGGGTTTGCGTGGATGGCACCCAGACCGACGATCTCAAAACTCCAAGGCCGGGCATCAGAGCTCTGCGCGAGGCCGGTTTCCGTGCGCCGCTCGTTGAGCTTGGCTTCAACAAAGATGACGTTAGAGCGATGGCAAAGTGCGAAGGTCTATCAAACTGGGATAGACCAAGTGAAGCCTGCCTCTCTAGTCGAATCGCCTACGGACAGGCCATCGATTTTCTAACGCTCGCCAAAATAGAGAAAGCAGAGACTACCACAAGACGAATTACCGGAGCAAGAATAGTCAGGGTAAGAACCATCGGAGACAAGGCGGTAGTCGAGTTAAACAAAGAGCACGTTCCCAATGGTATTCTTGCAAAAGGCGAAATAGAACGAGAATTGAGAGCCCTCGGCTACAAGGACGTGGAAATCGACAAAGAGGGTTACGTTTCGGGCAAGATGTTGAGCCTGTTCGTTCAAGATAACTCGTAAGTGAAAGAATTGACAGAAGACAGAGTAATCGACTACGCAAGAAAGCTGAGAAATGCAGTCAGAGAACACGAAAAGTGGCGTACAAAGACGACACTGAATCTGATGGCGTCGGAGAATTTCGCGAGCCCCGAAGCAAGGTCATTTCTGGCAACTGACCTCTCAAACAGGTACACGGCGCGAGATCACTTTTACAGTGGAACGAAATTCATAGATGAAATCGAAGCATTTGCCGTAGAAATAGCAAAGAAACTCTATCACGCAAAATACGCAGACGTAAGGCCGATTTCAGGCCATACCTGCTCTCTTGCACTATTCTTGACCTTTCTGAAGCCCGGGAACAGAGTGGTCACTTGTCCTCCACAGTTCGGTGGATACCCTGGATCTTCAGAACTTGGACTTGGGCCGCTACTCTCGCTGAAGAATCTTTACTTTCCATACGACCAATCTGTGATGAACATTATCCCAACGGAGACGTCAACCCTACTTTCCTCGGAAAAGCCGGAAATGACGGTATTCGGCTCCAGTTTCATACCTTTTCCTTATGATATCAAAAAGGCCGTGCCTGCCGGATACGAGGGAGTTGTCGCCTACGACGGATCTCATGTCATGGGTCTGATTGCCGGAGGTGAATTCCAGCAGCCGCTAAAGGAAGGCTGCAGCATCTTGATGGGATCGACGCACAAATCGCTTTTCGGACCTCAGGGCGGTTTGATACTTTCGAATGATGACGAAGCATTTTCGAAGATTGATTCGAAAATCTATCCAGGGATAGTAGACAACATCCACTGGAACCGAGTGGCATCGCTAACATTCGCAATGCTGGAGTTGCTGAAATTCGGAAGCAAGTATGCAAGTCAAGTGATAAGGAATTCAAAGTCACTTGCCAAAACATTGGATGAGCTTGGCATTCCTGTGAAGTGCAAATCTGTGGGTTACACCAATTCTCACCAGGTTATCCTTGGATTCGACGATAAGGATTCGATAAGTGTGGCTGCTAAGCTAGAGGAATTCGACATCATCACAGATGCTGGGATCAGACTGGGCACCTCAGAGGTCACCAGGCGGGGAATGAAGGAATCCGAAATGCAAAAGATTGGCGAGCTGCTCGCGGACGCATTCCGTGGCAATGGAACAAAGGAAGAAATCAAAAAGCGCGTTCATAAACTAGTACGCGAATTCAGCGGAATAGAGTTCACTCTATCCTAAGAGTAATTCACTGCTGAAGCTGCAGGCCACACTTGATACAGAATCTTGAATTCAGGTTGTTTGCATGACCACATCTAGTGCAGATTCTGGTCTGGCTTGCGCCCGGAAACGGTGGAGGGGAAACCTGTTGTGGCGCTGTTGCCGTTGGTGATGGTGCAGTCTGCGATCTGAGCAAGATCACATCTCCAATAGCCGAAATCAAATCTGCGCCAATCGTCGTAGAGGTACCTATCGCTGGCTTGTCGAGCTGTAGCACTGCTTTGCCTTCTGAAGTGAACAGGACATCGCTCACAGTTCCCAGGATTTTTGCGTCGCTGGACACCAACTGTTTTCCTACAAGGTCTTCGCGTCTCAGAATTGCCTTTTCCATTGGGTTTGGAGCCTGCGACATGAAAGCAACTTTAGCAACTTTGAGATAAAACGATTTCTTCTTGCAACACTTTTAATCAAAGCTTCTCAAAAAGTGCAAACGCCGCAACCGGCGAGATCAAAGCCGCATGACAGACAGCGAATCGATTTTCAGGATCAGGGATGCGATCTCGAAACTTCCTCTTGCTGGCAAGACATGTATTATGCCAGACTATTTTGTGGACCGCTTTCTCAGGATTGATTCATTCGACTCTTTAGTCGAGTCGATCAGGAAAAAGAGCCAAGTGAGCGGTGGTGGAAGTATCCGCGGCATAAATCAGTTCGAAGTCAAAGGTGGAAACGCGGTCAATCTTGGTTATGCGCTGGCAAAATTTGGAGCTAGTGTCAATTTGATAGCAATCGCGTCGGATTTGCCAGCGGAAGCTCTCCGTTCGATTTTCAAATCTCTTCCAAATTCCACACTATACGTCATCGACGGAAAGGCGGGATTCACCACTGCATTCGAATTCGAAGACGGTGGAAGGCACGTCAACGTGATGATAAGCGACGCTGGAGACATACAGAATTTCGACGGCACACTTCTTTCGGAAAAATACTGGCAGGCTATATTTGAATCCAGAGTTATCGGTGTCGTCAACTGGGCGGCAAATAAGAGAGGAAATGATCTCTGCGAGATTGTCTTTTCCTCGGCCAAGGAGAAAGGATTATTCACATTCTTCGATCCCGCGGACGTCTCTGAGCAGATTGGCAGCATTCCAGAATTCAAGAGAAGGATACTTGACAAGCGGCTTATCGATTCGATGAGCCTAAACGAAAATGAGACCAGATTGCTCTGTAAAACACTGTGCAGTTACGCGTTTGCTCAAGACTACACCCCGAGTGAGCTGAATCGTGCTGCACTACTTCTTTCCGACCTTGCTGGTGCCAGGATAGATTTGCACACAAGAAATCAGAGCATTAGCTGCGCAGAACGCGAAGTCGTGTCGGTCGAATGTCACAAAGTGATCCAGAAAACGGTAACCGGCGCAGGAGACATTTGGGACGCAGCCGACATTTGTGGCTACCTCACAAACTTGAGCGTGGAAGATCGGCTGCGTTTTGCAAACGCCGCCGCTGGGCTTTACGTATCAGAGGAATCCGCAAATCCTCCGGCCTTGGACGCCGTACTCGATTTCCTGAAAAATTGAAACGCTACTGCGGCTCGATTGTTGAAGGTGGCTTGCTGCTTATGGCATAGGTTACCCAAGTCACGCCTGAGACTTCGTTGGTGATTCTGCCGCTTATTCTCTCCAGAATAGGAAAGGGAACTTTTGACCAGTCGGCCGTCATCGCCTCCTTTGACTCTACAATCCTCACTATCGCGATGTGGCCTACGCTTCTCAAATCTCCGAGAACACCAGTTGCAAGATCGTCTCCAACTGCGGCATATGCCTGCCACACTTTGTCGTGCAGTTGAGCGTTGTATAGCTCTTCCTCAACAATGCTGCTAGCCTCTCTGGCGATTCTTATTTTCTCGTTCGTTACCTCGCCCATGATCCTTACAGAAAGACCGGGGCCTGGGAACGGATGAGTGTACACCAGTTCTTTTGGCAGTCCCAGTGCTTCTGCAATCTTTCTCACCTCGTCCTTGTACAGATCTCTCAGAGGCTCCACAAGCTTGAATTTCAGTTTCCTTGGCATCCCGCCTACGTTGTGATGTGACTTTATCTTTGATTCATGCTTTGAAGCACCAGAAGCGCTTTCAATCACGTCCGTATAGAGGGTTCCCTGAGCAAGCCACTGCACTTTTCCAATCTTGCGACTCACCGCAACAAAAGCGTTGATGAACTCCTTCCCCACTATCTTGCGCTTGCGCTCAGGATCTCTGACCCCTTTTAGTTTGCTCAGAAACTGTTTTGATCTGTCGACAACTATCAGGTTCTTTCCAAGCTTAGGGCGGAAAGTCGCCTCAATTCTTTCGCGCTCGCCTTTCCGCAAAAGACCATTATCAACAAACACGCAATAGAGTCTATTGCCAATTGCTTTCAGGAGAAGCTCTGCAGTAGTTGCCGAATCGATTCCACCACTCAGAGCGCACAACACCTTGTCGCTTGGTCCTATCTTTGATTGAAGGTTACTGACCTCCTCTTCAATCATCTTGCCGGTCGTCCAGTTTTTTTCGCACTTGCAGATGTTATACACGAAATTTGAGAGAATCTGAATGCCTTCTTCTGTTTGAGTAACCTCCGGATGGAACTGAACAGCATACAGAGAATCAGAGGATATCGCAGCATATGGTGAATTTTCCGTTCGTGCGATGCTCTTGAAATCCTTTGGAATAGCCGCCGCTGCGTCACCGTGGCTCATCCAGCAGACGGTCTCTTCTTGAACGCTTTCGAAAAGTGGCGAACTTTTGTCTGGACTCAAAACGGCCTTTCCGTATTCGCGCTTGTCATGTCTTTGGACGCTCCCGCCCTTCTGGTGCACGATAGCCTGCAACCCATAACAAATTCCGAGTACTGGCAGACCCATTGAATACACCTCGGGATTGGGAAGAGGTGCTTTCTTCTCGTAGACGCTCATCGGCCCGCCTGAAAGAATCAACCCCTTTGCCCTTCGAGCTCTGATTTGCGACGGTGAAATATCAAATGGAGCGAGCTCAGCGTATACCCCGAGCTCCCTTATCCTTCTGCATATCAGATGGGCGTACTGTGCCCCGAAATCAAGCACTAGGATTTTGTCCAGTGCGCCGGTGTCGTGCAAACCGCCTAGATCTTCTCTTCGCCTGGTAGTATGATGTTGTGCGGTCTCAGTTCGTCCACGCCAGCGGCGCTTACCGCTCCAAACTTTGCCTTCGTCCAGAGATCTGTTATCGACGTTGCACCGGCGTACCCAAACGCTGCTCGAAGTCCTGCGGTGAATTCCTCGACGACCGTCTGTACGTCTCCACGGTATGGGACGACTCCCTCCACTCCTTCTGCAATCCCCTTCGCGGGCTGGTTGTATCTATCCATCGCGTATCTTCTCTGCCTCGAAGAGGCGCTTCCCATTCCTCGATACGGTTTGTAGTATTTCCCGCCGATTTTGATCAATCCCCCTGGCGATTCCGTGCAACCTGCAAAGACATTGCCCATCATGACTGCAGAGGCTCCCGCGGCTAGTGCGAGAGCAGCGTCTCCCGCTGCGCGGATCCCGCCGTCAGCTATTATCGGGATTTTCATACCAGCTTCTTCGAGCGCCTGTGCAATCTGCGCTACTGCAAACAGAGTAGGTGCGCCAGCCTTCGTGACTTCCGATGTAACACATATCGAACCTGAACCTACACCGGCTCTGATCCCAGACAGCCTTCCATCGAGTGCCGCAATTGCGTCACTTGTGCCTTCAGAGGTTCCAATGTTTCCCGCAATGAAATCTGTTCCAACTTCCCTCGTCAGTTTCATTGCAGCTTCCAATATGTTCACATTGTGAAAATGCGCAACGTCCGAAACGAGCACGTCCACGTATTTTTCTAGTGCTTTCGCACGGTCAAGGTCAAACGGTGAGATTGCTGCGCCAACCAGAAGCCGACCTTCCTTGTCCCGAGATGCCAGAGAGTACCTCTCCCGGGAATAAACATCTTTGATAGTTATCAGCCCTAGAAGTTTCTTGTTTCCATCTACGACAGGGAGTTTCTCTACACGGTGCTTGTGCATGATTTGCTTTGCTTCATCGATTGTCACCTCGGGGCCGGCAACTTTCACGTCGCTGGTCATTACGGATCTAACTAGATCGGTTTTTTCTGCAAAGTTCACATCTCTCCGAGTCAGTATCCCGATGAGTCTCTCTCCATTCTCCACTACCGGAAGTCCTGAGATGTTCTTTTTCTCCATAAGTTCGAAGGCTTCTGAAACCTTCTGCGATGGGCTGATAGTGACGACGTCTCGAATGATGAACGACTCTGCTCTTTTCACTCTTTTCGCGTTTTCCACCTGTTCCTCAATGGACATGTTTCTGTGAATTATGCCGATTCCTCCCTGTCTTGCAAGAGCAATCGCCATGTCCGCTTCAGTTACGGTATCCATAGGCGAGGAAACCAGAGGAAGGTTTAGGCGCACATTGGACGTCAAGTTGACAGCAAGGTCGACCTTTGAAGGTTCAATGTCACTTCTTCCAGGAAGAAGAACGAAATCTCTGAAAGTAAAAACTCCGCTAGCGTTCACGAGCTTCGAATAGAAATTCGCAGGCAAGGTTGATACAGATACTCCCTTGCCAACATTCTAACGAGAATTCAAGTCTATAAATCTTTGGCACTGAAAAGCTCGGTCTTGAATTGGTCACTTCTTTTCAAGCATTCTTGCAAACGCCCAGTTCACTGTGCTGAGGATTTCATTCAGCCTTGCCTTTTCCCTGTAGTTTGTTATGGTGACCTTCGCTATGTTGCCGCTCGATTCTTCGACCTTGTATGTAAGAACCTGGTTGCCCGGCAACTTGCCTGCCTGAGCGAGCTCCTTATCCTTCGTTTCGTAGCCTTTCAGTATTCGATTTACGAAAAATGTTTGAAAGGGCGGAACACTCTGGGCAACCTTCACTTCACTGCTCGGAACTATCACGATGCGATCTGGAGTGACTACGGCATTAGCGATAAGCATGCCGTCTTTGGATCTCCTCAGCGGCCTCGATTCTTCAGCCGAAGTTGCGACCACAGCAGGAGCCTCTGGCTTTTTTGTTTCTTCGGCAGACTTGGCTCGAAGCTCGGCCGCCGGAATGAACGAACTCTTTCGGAGGACCGAATCGACCAGCGTCTGCATGTCTCGCAGGCGAGCTAATTCGCTTTCAAGCTCGCCAATTTTCTCTTCGAGCCATTCTCTTAGTTCTGCGGCTCGCTTGACTTCCTCTTCACTCGGAAGATCGCTCTTCACCATTAAGCTCTCTCCGACTTCCCCGCATCCCGATGGATTAAACTGTTTTTGCGTACAGCCTCCGCGATTTTGACAGCTTCGCTCGTCTCTTTCACATCGTGAGTCCTTATGACATGCGCTCCGTTGTAAACCGATATCGCGGCTGCAGCCAGAGAACCGCTGAGTCTGAGGTCTGCCGTCTTTTCTCCGGTAAGCATACCTATGAACCTCTTTCGCGATGCTCCGACGCATATTGGTCTTCCAAACTTGCGCAATTCACCCAGCCTAGCTATCGTGTTACAATTCCATTCGACATTTGAAAGCTCAGAGTCTGAAAAGAATCCGATTCCCGGATCTATGATTATGCGATCTGATTCTATGCCATGATCCGCAGCTATCTTTAGGCTGGATTCAAGACAATTGGAAATTCGTAATATCGGATCATGAATACGCCGCGCCCGGAATTCGTGGGCGGACAGGATGACTGAACAGTTCCTAGAAGCAGCGAGCTTTGCCAACTTTGGCGCATCCATCTGAGCAAAGCCGTAGACATCGTTGAGAATAGTCGCCCCTTCGTCGAAGGCAGTCTTTGCCGGTTCGTATCTCGTGGCGTCTACAGATATTGGCAGTTCAACAGTCTTGGAAACTGTTTGTATCGCGTCAATAAGCAATCTGGTCTCAGTGCGCTCGGAAATCTCTGAGGCTCTATATGGTGCTGTCGATCTTGCACCTATGTCGATGATGTCTGCACCCTGTTGTTGCATCAAGGCGGCAGTGCGCGAAACTTCGTCCGATCCAGTACGGACCGAACCTCCGTAGAATGAATTCTTGGTAAGGTTGATAACTCCCATTATCAGCACTCGGCGTGAGTCGCCTACGGGTAACCCTCCGAGTTCTCCCTGAATCTTGCTCACGGATTCTCGCGGTCGTGTTTATTTGGAGCCTATAAGGACGTATGGGCCAAAATTGACAGGTCTGCCGTCATCGAGTCTCGGGTCCCTCTGGCACGGGAAGTTTTACCACAGAATAAGAGATTCTCTAGGCCTTGATGAAGAACAAGACAGGCGAGCAACTAATATTCTGTCGAAGCTTATTTCCGTCAAAACCGGGATCAATCCAAATCTACTCTCTCAAGCCATTAATGGCAGGTCGGTCATTGTGTTTGGCGCAGGGCCTTCGCTCGAAGACGACATAGTTGGATTGCGTTCGGTTTTGGTCTCTGGCAAACTCGCTGTGATTGCCGCGGATGGGGCCGCCGACGCATTGGAAATGCGCTCGGTCAAGCCGAGCGTTGTGGTGTCAGATCTTGACAGCTGCTCTGTTGAACGGTTAATCGAGGCTAGCACCGATCGAATTTTGGTGGTTCATGCCCACGGGGACAACATTGACCTAATGAATGAAACCATTCCACAACTCAATGGCAACCTGCTGGGTTCAACGCAGACAGAGTCCAGCGAGAATGTAATCAATTATGGCGGATTCACAGACGGCGATAGGGCATGCTACATTGCTGCCAACTTTGCACCACGGTCTATTGCACTTGCCGGGATGGACTTTGGAAGACAAGAAGGCGCATTTTCCAAGAGCCGCAGACAAAGAGTGATCGATGATAACAAAAGAAGAACGAAACTCGAGCTCGGCAAGTCATCACTGGAATTCCTGATCCAAATCAAGAAAGAGATTAGGTTTCGAAACCTGACCAGATATGGACAGGAGATTACAGGAGCGCCTAAAGTCAGTTACTCTGAATTCATTTCAGAAGTGTTTTCACACGATCGGCAATAGCTTGTGCCATTTCCGATGTCTTCGCTTTCCCGCCGATGTCGTATGTGACGACCTTTCCTTCTTCGATGATTTGCTTGGTCGCTTCGAACACCGCTTTCGAATTAGCTTCTTCACCTATGTATCCGAGCATCCATGCGCCTGAGAGTATCGTGGCAACAGGATCCACCTTGTCAAGTCCCTTGTATTTAGGAGAACTTCCGTGAGCCGGTTCGAACATAGCGTACTTGTCTCCAAAGTTTGCAGAGTACACCATGCCGATACTTCCAATCAGGCCGGACGCTTCCTCAGATAGTATGTCCATGAACAGATTCGTGCTGAGTATGATTGACTGGTTGAAGAGCTGTGGGTTCTTCACTAGTTGCTGTGAAAAGTTGTCAATAAATGCCTCTTCGAGTTTAACGCCCGGATGATTCTTAGCAACTGATCTAACAGCCTCCATGAATATGCCGTCTGTTTCCTTCAGGATGTTGCCCTTATTGATCGCGTAAACGGTCTTCCACTTTCTTCTCTCAGCCTCCTTGAAGGCAAACTCTGTGACTTTTTCGCTGGCTTGTCTGGTAATCTTTCTGATTCCTATTGCGACGTCATTGGATAGTCTGTGCTCCAGACCGCTGTACATTCCTTCAGTGGCTTCCCTGACACAGACGAAATCAACTTCGCCGAGTGGTCCGACGTATCCCTTGAACGTCTTTACCGGGCGCACATTTGCGTAGAGGTTATACCTCTGCCTGATGCTGACCGCAACGCTCCTCGGAGATCCAGGCGTCCAAGGAGTTGTGGTCGGACCTTTGAAGCATGCATCCGCAGAGTCTAGAATTTTCCAAGTTTCTTCAGGTACGAGGGTCGGCCCTCCGCGTTTCTCCCACCATTCTAATCCAGCATCGCACTGAATGAATTCAGCCTTCGTCCCGGTAGCTCTCAAAACAGTCAACATTGCTTCCACAAGTTCCGGTCCCGTTCCGTCGCCGCGAATGAGTGCAACTTTTGCCAAATGCGTTCATCTTCCTCGATATATTTGACGTTGTTGAAACGAATCCGAATTCATTGTTAGATTAAGCTTTTCGTGAGGACGTGTTCAGTAGAGAATGGCAAAGTTACTGTAGGATTGAGTAGTGTCGACCTGCTTCACCGAGACGTTTGTAACCTTCGCCCTATCTGGACCCTTGTTGCACCAAGCAAGAACTTTTTCAACATCCTTTTTCCTTCCTTGAATAAGAGCTTCGACTTCTCCGCCAGGCAGATTCCTTACCCATCCGACAACCGCGTTCCTTTCCGCGATCGATCTCAAGTTCGAGCGAAAAAAGACGCCCTGCACCTTTCCTGAGATCACAACGTTCACTGCAAATGGCGTATCAGAATCCGAGCCGCTCATTTCGCTTCATCCTGCCCAATTGTTTGATCCAGTTCGAGATCCGCGGAACCCATAAATCGCTATCCGACCAACTTTGTTCTAGGAGTTTCTAGACCGTTGCTTGCTAGCCAGGTCGAAGATGTGCATGTTACTTCACTTGAAGGTCTGAGCTCATCCTATCGCATGAAGGGATATTTTAGGGTCAAGTCTGCCGAGGGCAAGCTTCTGAGGGTGAATTTCAAAGGGGTTGCCTTCGGTGGTCACTACGGCGGGCATAACGTAAGCATAGAGGTCTCCTCAAGAGCAAGAAAGTTGATAATCGATGCAACAAAATCGAGTGAGGCAGAAGTTGAGGATCTCATCTCAGAAGTGCAACGGAGGATGCTGAACGGAGACATGGTCGTGGAGTATGAGAAGCTAAAGCCAGCGCCTCAGGACCCCTTCGGTAGCATTTCTCCCTAGGGAAAGCCTTCACCGAGAACGAGACTTCCCTTTCCAGTTTGATAGAATATTGTAAGCTTCGTTTCATCGTCAAATCCCAAAACAAAGTAGTTATCTTCGCCCTGTTTGTCGTATTCGAATCGTGTGATTTTTCTGTTCTCTAGCCGTGAGGCGAGTTCCTCAACCTGTTTTGGGGTCAAATTGTCTGCGTATCTGTAAATCATGCCACAGATGCATCGATTTTCGATAAAAAGAGTTATTGCGGAGGTGAAACCTGATGTTGCAGTAAGAGAATGCCGGGTTGATTTCGCGAGAAGGAAGGTATCCCGAACCCCGGTTTCGCGGTCGCCAGGCCATCGGCCACAATTATGACCAATGTTATTCTAATTTACCATTGATTTCAGATTTGTAATCGTATTTCTCGCACAAGGAATCATCAGGATCGAGAAAATCTGCATTCACTCTTGAATGCAGGTCGGTGGATGCGCTAAACTTATAAGTTTGAGGATTCTCTGATTTATGTCTTTCCGGGTTTTGGTCTTTTGGTGCAATAGAATTGAGTATAGAAAACAAAAGCTCCAGTAATCTGTTCCGGCTGCAGAGGTCGATCGACCGTTGTCCGAGATGCGGAAAAGGGCCGATGGTCGTAGACACCTCTGGTGGAGAACTCTTCTGTAGTAACTGTGGTTACGTAGTAAAGGAGAAGATCGAGGAGATTGGCCCAGAGTGGAGAGCTTTTTCCAAGGAGGAAAAAGACGATAGGAGCCGTACAGGTGTTCCTTCCAGCCTGGCCATGCACGACATGGGTCTTGCGACCGTGATTGGAGTCGAAGACAGAGACGCTTCCGGCAAATCTTTGCCCGCCTCGATGAAGGCTACGATTGAGCGACTACGAACATGGGACGGAAGGAGCCAAGTTCACGAGCCCGTCGATAGAAATCTCAGGCAGGCGTTCAGCGAGCTCGATAGACTTGCTGACAAACTGAACGTCAGCGACGCGGTCATCGAAAAGGCCGCATACGTCTACAGAAAGGCCCTTGAAAGAGGCCTAGTCCGTGGAAGGTCAATCTCAGCACTGATTGCCGCTTCGCTCTATGCAGCTTGTAGAGACACGGAGACACCAAGGACTCTGAAGGACGTCTCAGCCGTTAGCAATGTGAAGAAGAAGGATATTGCGCGATGTTACCGACTGCTGCTCAGAGAGATGGATCTCCGAATGCCCGTGGTTGATCCGACGAAATGTGTTTCGAGGATCGCGAGCAAGGCTGGTTTGACCGAAAGAACAAAGAGGCGCGCACTTGAAATTCTCAAACGCGCAGAGGAGACTCGTACCTCAGCAGGAAAGGACCCGATGGGTCTTGCAGCAGCTGCGCTCTACGTTGCCTGCGTCATGGAAAATGAAAACAAGACGCAAAAAGACGTGGCCGAAGCAGCCGGCGTGACAGAAGTCACAATTCGGAACAGGTACAAAGGACTCAAAGCTGCCCTAAAGATTTAGGGTCGCAGAGTCTACCACGCTTACAAGGCCGACTGGCGAGTATGCCTTGAGAGATCTACTATCCTTACAGTCAATGCTCGATACAATTCCGAGTACACAATTCAAGCAGAAAGTCTGGACATAAGGTTCTGCCTTGTCAGGTATGCCTCTAGTACTGCTTCGGCACCATCTGCGATGTCTTTAGCATTCGGCACCTCGTAGGACGATCGTTTTATGCAGTCGTCCATCATCGAGTCGTAAGAAATCAAGAGCCTGAATAGATCAGATTCTGCGTCGATGGACGCCTCAAGGAGTGCTGACGGAATATTGTCTTGGGCAAGTTTCAAATCGCAGTAACCAAGCGGAGCATTGACTCGAATGTCGTCCAGCCACTTCGACCACTTTGAGCAAATCGAATCGATTGTGTCCTTTCCCTTCTCCTTTGGTACACGCAGCTGAACCTCCTCAAGCATTTGCCAGATTTTTCGCCCGTTGTCGTAGATCGTTTGCTGAAAATTCTTGTCGATAGCCTTCAAGTCCTGCTTTGATGCCTTTCCAGTGTTTAGGAAATGCTGCAATTTGGACGCTAATTTCAGAACGTTCTTTTTCGACTTGGCGGATTCTTGAATCCTGTGATGTTTATCGGTTCTGAAAGTCAATCGCCACTTTTTTTCTTCAGCGTTTTAAAAGTCTGTCCGCTTCGAGATGCCTACACTTTTACCCGTTCGCGCGCCTTCTTTTCGAGATCTGGTTTGGAAAAAAGGTCTTTGTAATTTTCACTCAAGAGCCGCACATACATTCCGACTTCGTCGTCATTCAAGTACTGGAACATATACTGACCCGCGTACGGACTTGGTTCACCGTCTCTCTTTGAGAATTCTATGTGTATGAGTGGATCTCCTCTCCGTATAGTGATTGGAGACCTTTCATTATTGAGGTTCACAAGCTCCAAAGCCAGTCGCCCCACAAAACCACTGTGCACCTTCACAGAGTTCAGGAAGGATAGACCTAGCCTTCCATACTTGCTCTTTGCGGTCAAGTGTCCGACGACATCGGGTGGGGTGAATATCACTTCGTGCGAAATTACGTTCCTGTGTTCGAGATAATGCAAAGTGACTTCCTGTCGTACAGTGAGAACGTAGCCGTCGCCGTCAAACAATTCGTAATCATACGGATAAATGGACTTTTGAGACTCTACGAGCTTGACAAGCTCGCTCTTTCCCAGAATTGTCATCGGTCACTGGGTTTATCGTATGGTATTTTACAATATTGGCGAAACTTCTGTCGATCAATCCCCGTAGCTTAAACTCTTAAAATTCCATTTGCGTCAGATTGATCGAACATTCGTTGGATCCTCAAGATTTCGCGCATATGCTAATGGCGAAGGAAAGAAAGTCATGGCAGGACGTTGACGACATACTGGAGCAGCTTTTGCTAAAACAGGGAATGGTCGTCGCCGACCTGGCTTGCGGTCCAGGTTACTTCACCATCCCCTTGTCCAAGTGGGTAGGGAAATTTGGCAGAGTGTACGCAGTGGACAGAAGCGATGTGATGTTAAGAAATCTGAAGCAAAACCTTGCCTCCAGTGCTGGAGAAACAATTGAAAACGTGGAGATAATGCAGTCGGACGTCTGCTCGACCCCGATTCCTGATCGCTCCTGCGACTACGTGATTTTTGCGAACGTTTTCCATGACATAGAGGACAAGAATTCGTTTTTGAACGAAGTGAAACGAATCGCAAAGCCAGAATCGAAGATTGTGAATATTAGATCGGA
>JAKAPU010000151.1 GCA_021806865.1 archaeon | reverse complement strand
TGTTTGATGGCAAGCCATTCATCCGCTTTAGCACCCGCATAGCTGCAAACTGGGTCTATGACCACGAGTTTCATCCCCCTTGCTCTCGCATCGGCAAGCTTCAATGCATTGAGCATGGGGAAGTGATTGACAACGAACCCGGTCTGTGTCCCGAATAAAATCAAGTAATTACAAAGGTCAAGATCGGGCTCCGCGACAAACGAACCCTGCGACATATGGAGGATTGGATGGACGCCAGGCCCGCAAAAGTACTGGGCCCCTCCGCTGAACAGATGCGGGGTTCCAAATGCTCCAGCCCAGTTTCTTAAGAGACTCCAAGCTACCTGCAAATCAAAGGAAACTATGATCAATCTTCGTGGATCGGTTTCCCTTATTCGTCCAAGGCGTTCGCAAAGGAGTTGAGTTGCTTCGTCAAAACTGATCTCCTTCCACTTGGGATCGACGCCTACTCCCTTCTCCGTATTAGTTCGTATCATTGGTTTCGTGAGACGGTGTTGATTGTAAACTGTCATTATTCCTGCGTTACCCTTGGCGCAGAGCAGACCTCTGTTTATGGGATTATCAGGGTCACCTTCTATCTTTCTGATCACTCCGTTTACCCTGTTGACCGTGATGCCACAGCAGTTGTAGCACATATAGCAGACTGACTTGATCCAAACGTTTTCTCCGCTTCCTATCGCTTCGCGTTGACTGCTCGTCGCCATGCCCATATTCGGAAACACTTGCGTACGCTAATTAATATTTGTTCAAGACAGGATATGTCGTGCTAGAATCCAGTTCTCAGCCTTAGCAAAGAAATGAAGTAAGATCAGCATAACGTGCAGCCAATGGCAGAGACACAATCGCAATCCGGATATATCTTCTCTTTCCCAAAGGGCGAGACTATCAAAAAGAAGGCTGGATGCAAAATCATATATTCGAGTCGGAGCGATTTAGCTCACTTGAAATGATTATTGATTGCCACGTACATGCATTCATAGGCAAGCAGGCTAATCTTCTCGAGTTGCGCAAGCGATTAAATGGTTCTAGGCGAGAAGCCGTCGTACTGAGGGTTAAGGATCCTGCTTATCATAAAGCTGTCTGGGGCGATCCACAGGATGCTACTGAGATCTTGTTGAATGATATGGATGCTCACGGCATCGACAAATCACTCATTCAGCCTTCGGGGTTCAGATACCTAAATCCACTGGTCATAAATGCGTGTAAGAAACATCCAGACAGATTTGCAGGATTGATGTTCACCCAAGAAGGTTTCCCCGTTGCTGAGGGCAAGAAGGTTGATTTCGATGACATTGCGAAGGAGATTAAAACTTGCGTAGATTCTGGTGTCATCAAAGGGTTGGGCGAAACAAATCTTGACCAATTTACTACGGAGTCTGCTCCGGAGAAAATGGCAAAAGACATATTCCCTTTGATGGATATACTGGCGAAGTACAAACTTCCAGTTCAGTTCATGTCGGGCTGGAATCAGTTTGGTTCCTACATTTGGCACGGAGTGCCAATGTATGTTGACATGCTTGCCCACCACTATCCAGAAGTACCGATTGTCATTACTAAAATGGGCAGAGGGTTCACTTTCCTGTTTGAAATGGCTCTGGCTCTGGCTTCGAAGCACGAAAACGTCTACTTGGACGCAACGGATACTGCCCCCGAACACATAGCTAGAGCGGTTCACGACGCGGGAGCGGATAGGCTCATGTGGGGAACCGACTGGTGCTCGACGTGGAGGTCCACGTACTCCCCGTGTCTTTATTCCAAGCGCATGAAGGATGTAGAGGATTCAGGAATCTCTGAAGAAGACAAAGAGTGGGTCATGTGGAAAACTGCGGCAACGGTGTACAAGCTAGCTGTGTAACGACACGCTCAATGTCGTCATTATTCGCAGAACTTCTTCTGTTTTCAAAATCTGTTGATTCAGTAAAGAGTGATTCGATAACGCATTGACACTTTATTTAGATGACAAGACAGTTTCACAGATGTTTTCTTATGAAGATGCTGTCATCAACTTAGAAAGTGATCTAAAATCGATCGATGTTCGGAAATCCCGAGTCTTGCCAAGAGAAAAGATCGAGATAGAGCAGCAAGGCAACTTCAGGATAATGAGTGCGTACATCCCAGACCTAAAAATCGTTGTAACCAAGTCAGGATTTTCCGTCTCTCAATTTCGAGGAAACAAAACTGCCGCAGAGGCAGGCGAAACGATACTGCTCTACGACAGTCAAAATGGGGAGTTGAACTGTATTATCAACTCTTTTTCAGTCAATCTGATGCGGACCGCGGCGGCGACCGCTCTTGCAGCAAAGTACTTGGCCAATCCAGACGCCTCAACGGTTGGTCTCTACGGAACTGGAATACATTCAATCGCACAACTGCTAGGGTTACATACGGTGAGAAAATTTGATGAAGTGAAGGTGTACAGCCCAACCCTTCAACAGCAACAGCGCAAGAAGGATGAATTCATTGAACATGCGTCAAACGTGTTCAACGCAAGCTTCAAGTGGTGTATTGAGCCTCGAGCGGTTGCCAATTCTGACATTATCGTCGAAGCTACTAATTCTCAAGGCCCTGTGCTGAGAGCGGATTGGTTGTATAAAGCCGCTCATATCAACTCAATCGGGACAGCTTCTCCAGGAATGCGGATAATACCGGACGAGGTATTGCGACTTTGCAAGGTAGTGTGTATTCCATCGATAGACGAAATTAGTGCAAGGTTCATGTCTGCTGACGTGAATGAGCCAATTGCGAATGGCACAATTGAAATTAAAGACATCTGTAGCCTAGATGAGGTGGTAAAGGGTAAGAAGACTAGATCAAATAGGGAAGACATCACAATCTTCAAGATGATTGGCACGCCTGTTTATGACGCCATAATAGCCAACGCAATATACAGAAAAGGTCTTAAGCAGAGTGTAGGAACGAAACTGCTGAATGATGCTTACTAGGCGGCAGTCGTCGGCCATAGGATACTCCTTACTAGTTGTTCTTACAATAGCCTACATGGCCTACTCGAACGATAGATTAGGCGTCATGTCAGTATCAATATTTTACATGAAGAGCCAGCTCCATATAACCAACGTGCAATTTGCATTGTTGACTTCAGCCTTCTTTCTCGGATACCTTCCATTTCCACTCTTGTCAGGATGGATCTCTGACAGACTACGTACTCCCATACTGATTCCATTTTCAATCGCTGTGTTTTCTATAGCAACATTATTGGTGGCCTATGCAAGCAGCTATGACGAGTTGCTCATCCTACGCGTCCTAACTGGTGCGGGAGAAGGAGTCTTTGTGCCAGTAGCTGCGGGTTTGCTGGCCAAGTTCTTCTCAAACAGGCGCGGACTCGCAATGGGTTTCTTTAACATGGGTTTCACGTTAGGAGTGACCAGTGGAGACTTCATGGGGGGTTACCTGGGGTCTATTTACAAGACCTACACTTACAATTTCATCTATTCGGCTAGTTGGGGCTTCCTGATAGCTGTAGCATCCTTCCTGTTCCTATATTCGTTTAGGAGGGAAATTAGCGGCTTATATGGGAAAGATGTCAACAAGTCGAATTATTCTTCCTCCGTAACAGAGGAAGCGAATAAAGGTGCCAAGCTGAAAGTCATAACAAATTTCTTGACATTAGGCTTGATTTTTTCTGTGGTTATGCTATTCATGAACAGCTGGGCATCGACGGATTATATTACTTGGCTAGCGTATTACCTGCATACAGTTAGGCATGTCACGCCCGCAATTAGCAGTTATTACACTGGCTATGTGTTTGTTGGTGCTGCGGCAGGTTCTCTTATACTTGGAATGTTATCGGACAAAATAATGAAACTGGTCGGTTCAAAATCAATCGCAATCGTGATACCATCTGTTGGTGCAGGGGTTTTCGTATTATTACTAGTCCTGATAAATAATGACATACTTGCGATTGTGATGGCATTCGCAGCCGGATTTCTATACGCAGGAATCTTTCCAGTAGCGCTTGCGTTGGGCCAGGACTCTGTAGATTCAAAATATGCGAGTGCGGCTTCAGGGTTGGGAATAAACATACTTTCAGTCGCTCCTCTATTTGCACCTGCGAGCCTAGCCCTAATGATACATTCTTCTTTCGTAGAAGCAATGGTATACAATATTGCACTGCCATGGATTGCTACGGGAATTTTAGGCATAGTGCTGTGGATATCATTCCGTCATAGACACAAGTTGACAGAGGCTACACATTAGGACCATTTTATTATGAAATCGATTCGTCCTCCACCATCATGTCGGAATTGATAAGAAGATCGAGCAGCTATCTTTTCTAAGTATTGATTTGGGTGCCAATTTTCTCAAGATTGAGAATAGGAAAAGAGAAAGCACAGAGTTGAAGAATGAAAATAAAAGCGCGAGTCAACAAGTGTACTACTCTTGGGGCACCTTATCCGGAAACCTTGTGTCAAGTATCGTTCGAAACCCTTTTCGCCATTTTTCCGGATTAGGGCTCGTCTTCAGATAGACTTTGCCGCTTTCAACTTTAACCTCATACGTCGTCAATCCTCTTGGTGGAAACGATAAACTTTCGCCAGTGACTATGTTGAAAACAGCTTTGTGATACGGGCAAGTCACGTGGCCATGTGCGTTGACTCGCCCTTCAGACAACCTTCCTCCTATATGTGTACAGATGTTGCTGAATGCGTAGTATTTCCCCTGAAACTTAAGCAGGCAAATTTCCCTTCCAGCCAGATTCAAAATGAACGGTTCCATTTCAGTAATCTTGGATTCTTCTGAAATTTCCAAGTACATCTCTTCCATTGGAATACTCGCCTAGACTATCTTTAGAATTTCAGCCGCATTCTTACCAAGTATTCTTTCTTTATCCGAATCTGAAATATCCATCTGTTTTACCCATCGTAGCACATCCAATGATCCCTCGGGATGAGGAAAATCAGTCTGAACAACTAGGCGACTTCCCATCCCCAGTTCACGGATCAAGAACGGTATGGTTACCTCTCCAACATGATCTAGGGTAAACCAAAAATGTCTCTTCACATATTCACTTGGATCTGTCGTTATAGGGCACCACGTTCCATAGAAATTTGGGTTTTCATTTCGCATTGCATTCATAGTCTCTTTCAAATAGTCTAGTCTACTAGCTAAGAATGGAACCCAGCTCGCGCCAGATTCCAGAATGCACACGTTTATGTTCCGGTACTTTTTCAAGATGCCGTGAAGTACCAAGCCTGATATGAAAACAAAAGCTTCTAACACGAAGCCAGGTATTCCTCCATGCAACCAAACTGGTTTCATTTCTCCGGATGGCGCACGAACGTATCCCAGATTTTGAAGTCTGTCGCGCCCCAAGATATTTGGATTGACATCTCCGAGTCCTGCGATTCCATGAGGATGGAACAACAAAGGAACGCGCAGTTCATTTACAAGTTCGAAAAATGGTAGCCAATCCTCCGATTCTATGTTTTTTCCCGACCAACTACCGTAGACTCTGATTGCCTTTAGGCCTAAATCATTTATCGCCCTTCTGGCTTCGTTGATCGCCGCATTCGGATCTTGATGAGGTACCTCAGCGCAGCCAATGAAATCCTCATTTCCTTTCTGTATACGCGAGACGGCGTCATTGTAACCTTGGAATATCTTTATGCTAGTCTCCAGCGGAACATAGTCAGGAGCAAAACCCTGGTCACATATCAGAACCTGTCTGTCAAAGCCTGCATCTCTAAAAGCCGCGCGCCTTTCTTCCAGATCATAATATCTTTTCCCCCAATTTCTCAGACTCTTGCGCGGCGTGACCATGTATTCTCTTCCCCTTTCATCAACATACTCTCTATAACCTGCGCTTTCAGCAGCTGGTAAAGCTTCCTTAGGGAAGATGTGCGAATCTATATCAATGTACACTTTAGCTCTTCAAAAAGAGCAGAAACGAAATATAATAATTTTATGAATTTATTATGGAGGTTGTCTCCTAACTCTGTATTGTGGGCGCAAGCTTGATTCCAAGGACAGTGGCACTCTTTAGCCTGTTTAACACCTTCAGGTTCCATCCGATCGCAAGAATCTTTCCCCACCTCTCCTTTATCTGAAATCTATCCGGATGTTCCTATTCAGTACTGCGTTGTACATTTCGAGAGAATATTCGAATGGGAGCTACCACTGAGGAACAGGAACTACAGAGCAGCCTTGTAAGGTGTTGTACACCCCCACTTTCCGCGGAGATAAAAGAAGCTCCTGAAAGAATTGGAAATGCCCTACTTTCCTGGCGTCGATACGTCAAAGCTCGACTGGATCGCTTACTGTCTGAAAGATCCATCTGTGCTCGATCAGCAATGATGATGCAGTGTCTTCGTTACAATGCTATCGAGCTCTTGAGCGTATGCGAGATAGTAGCACTTCTAGTGTAGTGTCGTACAACAGTCGATCAATAGATGACATTTTTGGCTCAGCT
>JAKAPU010000150.1 GCA_021806865.1 archaeon | reverse complement strand
AGCGCTGAAACTCCATAGCACATAGGCGAGGAAAATGAGGTTCTTCAGATCGAACAGAAATGCCGTGGTGGCTACGCTCCAGCAGAGAACGAGCGACGCACTTCCCGCAAGAATCAGTGTCCTTCTACCTATGCGGTCGGAGAAACGGCCGCCGATTGTCTGGAGGAAGCTCGGCAGCACGCCTGCTGCTCCTGCCGCCGTTTCCAAGATTCCAATTAATGCAACAGCAAAACCGAATGTCACTAGAAAGTGCTGCCAGAAGATCTGAATGTAACCCACGTACAATCCTTGAAGAATAGAGTAGACTATGAGCACCCTTACGTTCGGCAGGGCCGGGAATACTTTAGAGCGAAAGGGGACCGTTCTACTCATCAAGAATCAACTTACAGGAACTCTGATTATGGTAAACAGTGACTATTTCTTTTTTCTCATTGAAGCTAACGCCACCGCGAATTTGCGCGATACTTCGTCAGTCAAGATTGAAACGATGCAGTCGCCTTCTCTCGAATCTCTTTGGGTCGACGACTGGCTCCGTTTCCTTGAAAATACGATTGGGAATAACCAATCCATAGCTGTACGACCCGCTTTATTTCGGCACACTGTTTCTGAGTAATCCAGCTTTCGATCCTGGTTCAACGGTCTCTTGTAATCACAGAGCTATTGAACCATTGAGTTAGGTATGTTCCCTAAATTTTGTTGAACTCCTGTGCCTACTTAAAAGGGCCCCATCTTATTTCTACACAGGAACAGGAAATACTATCCATCCTAGATAGAAGTATTCTACTCTTGCAATCTCGGAAAGATTGTATTCATCTGTCTCGATAATTCATGTATCATTGCTTGCTAATGCCCTTACTCTTCTGCCGGCCCTGAGATCCAATCAAACTCCTGCAATATTCATTCATGAGAGACTGAGCTTGCCAAGCAAACATGTTATGAGGCCAGGGTTGTCTCTACCAAAGTCTGAAAATCAAAGCCGGTTTCTTGTCTGCAGAGATCTGTCGGAAGTGGATATCGGGGGCATACGGAGTTAAGTAATTATCACGTCTGATGATCACCTACTCACAATATACGGTCCGAATCAAGAAGAGAATCTTCATGCCTCACTACCTTATACTGTGGAATTGGACCGACCAGGGGATTAGGAATGTCAAGGACGCTCCGACGAGAATTGCCTCCGCAAGATCCTCTGCGGAAAAGCTCGGAGGGAAGCTCACCGTATACTACACGATCGGCGCGTACGACACTGTCGGAATTGCGGAATTCCCTGGCGACGAAACTTTGGCAACTTTTCTGCTCTCTCTTGAAAAACTGGGAAACGTAAGAAGCACAAGCCTGAGAGCCTTCTCGGAATCGGAAGCTGCCTCACTGATCGCCAAGCTGGCTTAACAACCTAAATGTAAAACGAAGTGCGAGGTACGGGATTCGAACCCGTGTTAGAGGCTCACTCCGAGGATTAGTCCTCTTGGGAAGCCCCTGTCCTAGGCCAGTCTAGACCAACCTCGCAACCTCAGCCGAAGACTTGAATCCTTCGTTCCTTCCTTACCAGAGGAGTGAATCTCCCCACAAAGGTCGTAGCCTGTACATGCCTATCGTCTATATAGTGGTATTTTAGAGCGTCGGGCTTGTCCATCAAAAGAGAGTCAAATTTGAAACCCTTCGATTTCAGCCACCTGCTTGTCGCCGACTTGAGCCTCTGAGGTCTAGAAGTAAAGAAGCATACGTAGTGTCCCTGCGCAACCAGAGCGTTCACCCACTCTCTCGCGCCAGGCACCTCCCTTGCATTAAGCGCCTCCTTCGCGGTCATCTCCGAAGGAGATTTTCCTGGAGTCGAAAAGCAAACGCAGTCGTCGATGCTTATCACAAAGTTCTTCAGATTTAGTGGCAGTACTCCAGCAGAATCGAGCCTTGGATTTCTACCAGAGTTCTTTTTCATTAGAGCCCCTCGCCGATTCCAAAGATACCAACGCGAGATACTCGCGCTCAGACGCCTTCGAGGGATTTTGAAAACCGAATAGCGCCGTCTTTGAGAATCATGTCGTAAACTTCGTTTACCTCAAATCTCACGCCAAGCAAATCGTACTCGCTTTCGCTCAAAAAGAGGTTGATCTTTGGTAGACCTGCCTCCCTGCCAAAGGGAACAAGTCCCATGGACTGGAACTGGGACATGATGTTGCGGATCATTCCAGTTTCGTCGCCGGCAGCAAATGGGCCTCCGAAGTACTGCTGTTGACCGCGCTGCTTTACCTGCACGAGCTTGATATTCTTGCCAGGCTTGCCTGTTTCGGGGTCGGTCATGCTCGTAATCTCATAGACTCTGACCTTCACAGAATTCGAAGGAGAGCTTGGCGAACGTTCCACTTTAGACGTCCCCCTCGACATTCAGAGTACCTTCCAGTTGGTCACTGCTTGAGCTCTGCTGCGAAGTCTCATCAGGAATTGGCTCTCCGCCAGGTGCTTGTGCGAGTAGTTGATCTGTGTACTCTTTGCTCAACACTCTTGAGGAGAACAGGTTCACCAGACTGTTTGTTGAGGCCTCGCCGGTCAGCTTTCCCTGCTCGCCGCGGCTCTCTCGCCACTTGAGTTTGGTGTTCCCGCTCTTGCTGACGTAGATAATACCCAAGATGTCCCGTGCGTTCACGAACGTGATGTCTCTGATCTTCTTCAGGCTGACCTTGTCTGCTGCCTCGATGTAGATCGAGCCAGTCTCACCCTCTTTCTCTGGAAACACCTCTGGATCCCTCAGGTACCCATCGGGTATGAAGGACATGCAGGTGCTCTGGATCAAGAACCTACGAAAGTTCTCCAAAGTGCATGTGGTGTCGATGTATACCAACTCTTTTTCCTGAACTCCTATTACAATTTGTAATCGCAATTATGGCCGCAAAGGCAGCCTGTTTAGGCCTTCGTATTAGGATTCAACGATATAATTATGTTGCGGCACTCTGATAGGATTGAAGGGCAGTGAAGACAAAAAGCCCATTGAGCGCCGTTTGGCGTGATGATTCAGATCTTGAGTTCCGAGCCCCACTTTCAATGGCCTAGGCAGAACCCCAGAAGAAGTCCTCCAGTTTGGTTGCTCCAAGAATCTCGTCGAAATCGTATCCCATGGAGCCGAGTATCTGGTCGAATGTGCTTCGCATGTATTCCACGTACTTTTCCACGTCAACCTCGTCCTTTCGAGCGAGTGCAGCTGGCTTGACGCCATCGCTTGTAGTTGTCTTCACGAAGGCAATGATGTCTCCCGCCTTGATCTCCTTGCCCGACTTTTGCAGCGCCATAGCGGCGCGGACGTGCTGCGGTATCGTATCCCTATAACTGGACACGTCCTTTCCAATCATAACGTTGAAAGCAAGATCGGTCATACCGATTTCTTTTGCCTTCAGCCTGCCATAATCAGATTTCAGTCTCTTTTTGATTTCTTCTCTCGCTGTGTCGAAATCCTCTTTGGACTTGATCTTGCTCAGAATACCCAGAATTTCGTAGAATGAATCCTTGATGAATTGAGGAGTCTGACTCTTCTTGCCAGTCAAACCCTTTAGATCGACAGTTCCATCAGAGAGAACTCCGAAATAGTTCTTCTTCCGTTCGCTCATTGCGACGTAGCGGTACACTTTGTCAACGTCGAGCTCGATTCCCAACTCCTGCTGTGTCCATTTCGAAACAAGGTTGATCTGATCCTGCGATGGTGCCTCAAGAAAGAGCGAGTCGGTGTCCGAATAGACGACTCCGATTCCCAGTTCATTGCACTTGTCAATTGTCTTTGTGATGGAGTAGCGACCCAGTGAAGCTACAGCCTCCGCCGCTGGAAGACAGTAAAGTGGGAAGCTCTCAAATCCCAGGACACCATAACTTGCATTAAGAATGACTTTCAGACCCTGGCTCACGACCTTGTACAGCTCCTTGTCCTCCTTGGACAGAGTGGCGCTCTTTGTAAGCTGCTTGTAGTAATCGACTCTGAGGTCCCTGAGAGATCCTACGACTAGAGATTCTATTCCTCTTCTCTTTGTGCAGCTCCAGTGTCCAACTTCTGGAATTATGTTTGATTTGCACTCCGAATGCGGGCAGTTCACCGTCTCGTAGGAGATGTTGTGAACCTTGATTATACTCGGATACAGAGAGGCAAAATCAAGGACCGCGACGTTAAAGTGCACACCTGGTTTTGGCTCTATGACCAGGCCTCCCTTGTACTTCTTGCCTTTGATTATGGCTTCAGATTTTGCACCTCCCTTCTCCTTTAGTTCTTCAGGCCTTGGGATCAGGGCGTTCTCCCTTCTGTGCTCGAAATAGAGCATGCTTCGAATCCAGTTGGAAACTCCAAGGCGAGAAAGATCGTCTATTGGCATCTTGCCTACGCGCGCTATGACGACCAGAAGTTTCAGCAGTACGTCGTTGTAAATCGAGACGAGCTTGTAGGTGAGCAGTGTGTCCTGCAGGTTGTACTTTGCGAGTTCGTAGATCGGCAGATTTCCGATTTCCCCGTCGAACTCCACCTTGCTTTCATCCAGCAATCCTTCAGCGACACCGTTCAGTGTGTGGTCGCTGTACTTGTTTCCAAATGCATAGATCTGAAGCGAGCGGTTGTTGAAGACCTTGTATAGGTCCAGGTGGACGCCGTGCTTTATCGCCGAGAACTTGTTCCCCATTACGATTGGAATCTCGTCCTTCGAAAGACCAATCTCGGGGCGGAGAGCCCTGTGGTACAGGTAGTTGAAATCGAAATCATCTCCGTTGAAGCTGGCTATGAACGGATAATCCAGCATATCGGTGAAGAGCTTAATCAGAAGATCCCTCTCTGATTCAAAGAAGATAGTTTCCGCGGAGGAAGGGACATCTTCCTTTCTTCCGAGCTCGACATCGCTTCTTGCTAGGATGTAGAGCCTCTGAAAATTTTCTGACACGAGAGAGACTGCCACGATTGGGCGAACGGCCTCTTCAGGGTTGGGGATTCTGTTTTCCTCAGAAAGCACTTCAATGTCGATCGCCGCCCTTTTGATGTAGGGAAGAGGCTGATTCAGGAGGGATGCCCAGCTTTCGATGTGTTTTGCCATCTCTGGCTTCGAAGAAGCGATAGTCTTCTTCAGGGACTCCTGTACTTCCTTCGGAGTGTCAAAGGGTACCGCGACAATCTTTCCTTTTTCTATCTTGTAAAAGGCGCCAGCGTAAAGCTCGTTGTCATAGAGGAAATTCTCGTAGTACTTGATATCAGCCTCCCACATTGGCATCGCGTTGCGCAGGCTGCCCTCGTTTCCACCAATTGCAAGAGGATCGGTCGCTATGATCTTGCTGACCTCAATCTCCTTGTCCTGGATTAGATCGAGCTTTTTTACGCTGACCACGTCCAGAATGTTGGAACGCTCCTTCTTCAGATACTCGAGTTCAGCGACGGGCAGTTTCGAAAAGCAGTGCGGCTTGTGTCCACTCTTGTCAGACCAGAGATAGACTCTGTTTGTGGTTGGTTCGTAGAACTTCAGTACAGCAACTCTGCGCTCTCCATCGTATGTGGCAGAAACAAGAACCGAAGGACCCAGTTCGTCTACTTCCCGAGTAAGCTCTGCTAACTTTTTTTTCAGCTGAGCTCGTGCGTTTGAATCGAGTACAACAGACTTCGGTTTCTCAAGTTTGGCCACGCTGTCTAGAGTCTGCTGGACTTGCATGTCGCACGTTCACGTCGACCCGTGCTTATAATCGATTTCCTACATGGCATTCAATTCACTGAGAGACTGTATACCAATTCAAATTGTTTGAAGCAAGCTTTCAGGATGACAGACACTGAAGAATTAAAGAAAAAAGGAAAAGATTTCCCGCAAAAAACGCGGGCGTAGTCGTCTATGAAGTGACGATTGGGAGTGTGTCGCCGGTGATTGTCTCGAGCGTGCGTGCTTGTTGAGTCTGCTGCATCACCACCGAGCAGCCGCAGCCCGCGTGATGCTGCTTGCCCTTCCTCAGCGTTCCGCGGTAAAGACCCTGCTCCAGCGTGTAGCCGCTCTTTTTCTCCCAATCCTCAATTGGGATTGCGTACTTTTGCTGGATTCTATCGCGGTACCACTCTGGAATGACGTTGAATGCGCAGAACGGAATGATTCTCTGGTCGGGCGTCATGTAGTGGATATCGCAGCGCATCAATCTCTCCTCGTCATGGTTGTACTTGTCCTGGAAGTGCATCATTCCAAGGAACATTGTCTTCTGATGGAAGTCTCCAAGCGCCTCATAGTCGTGTTTTACGAGCGCGTTGAATAGTAGCCTTGACAGGTTCACACCCTCCGGAGTCTTTTCTTTGTCGATGAATTTGCTGAGGTTTGCAAGTATCTTTGGAATCACTACGAGTTTGCTCGCGCCGTTGTTCAGTTCGTCTGACTTGTCCTGAAGGTAGTTGAGCAGTCCTTCCATGTCGACAAATCTGGTTAATGGCACCAGTCTGTCATGGTCTTTGAACACGTAGGTTCCTGCTCCACAAGCAAAGTGGA
>JAKAPU010000015.1 GCA_021806865.1 archaeon | reverse complement strand
AGACTGCCAGCTTCTTTTCAGTCATCCTGGCATTAGTGCGTTCACCGCCCTAGCCATCAAAGCGAGGATAGGTGACGCTTCGAGATTCCCAACAAAGAAGCACCTCTGCTCGTACGCAGGAGTTGTGCCGGGTGCTGACAACAGCGGAGAGCGCGAGTCTCACCACGAACATGTAAAGCACGGTGATATCGTACTCAAGTACGCACTAACAGTCGCGGTGAGAGCTGCTGTGAGGGCAAAGAAGGATTCAGCTGTTAAGAGAATCTATTTGAGGCAGATCAAGAGAGGCAAAGCTCCTCAAGAAGCTCAGGTCGATGCTGCAAGGAAACTTGCCTGCATAGTCTGGAAGATACTGACTTCAAAGCAAAGATACGTCGAGGAAGACAAGTATCTGACTGCAAGAAAGGTTAAACAGACGTCTTACAATGCCAAAAGAGTCATCAAAGACGCTGTGCTGCCAGACGATGTTCCTGAACTAGCCAGAAGCCTTTCATCTGACATCGAAGTGTTGGAGCAGTATTCGACGAGTCTAGATCGCATGCTTGGTCGCCATAATCGAGGAAGAAAGAAACCATCGGACCGGAGTGATTTGAAGTGATGATGTTCAATCTTCTTTCTTCAATAGAAGATTTTCACGGGAGGGATCCTGACTCTCAAAGAACGGGATCCATACTCAACAAACTGTGTACTCTAAGAAGCGTTTTTCTACCCACTTGAGGAGTTCAAGAAAATTATGTCCACTTATGTGCTGGTTCCAGGTGCTTGGTTGGGAGGATGGTGCTGGAGGCGACTAGCAGAATACCTGCGCGGCGATGGACATCAGGTCTATCCTGCTACTCTCACAGGACTGGGTGAAAGAACTCACCTAGGCGCACCCGATGTGGGACTTGCAACTCATGTTCAGGACGTTATCAATCTTCTCGAATACGAAGATCTGAGCGAAGTGGTTCTAGTCGGGCATAGCTACGCTGGAATCGTCATCGCTGGAGTTGTGCAAGGCGCAGCGCAAAGAGTATCCAGACTGATATTTCTTGATGCGAATCTGCCAATCAACAATCGTTCGATATTTGACGAGTGGTCTCCTCGGGGAAGAGAGCTCGTGATGGAGGATTGCCGAACAAACGGAGAAGGTTGGAAGTGGCACTTCCCTGGAGAGCTCGGAGAAGCAGGTTCCGATATTTCCGAAACCGATCTCAAACGGATGAGCTCAAAAGCTTCTCCTCACCCGATAAAGACATTCACAGATCCCCTTCATTTCTCTGAGGAGTTATTTCGCTCCTTTCCAAAAACCTATGCGTTATGCTCTAAAGTAGCACACAGCCAGGCCACTCTAGATCGTATTAACAATGAGCCAGATTGGAAAGTCATCAATATTGATGCAGGGCACTGGCCGATGATCTCCGCAGCCGATCGGCTTACAAAAGCTCTTCAGGTCTAAGCATTGGATTTCAGAGATCTTCTGATAGTTGATATGTACTCTTTTAGGAACTTGCGACAAAAAGGAAACCCAACGAACGCAGTCTGCTGAATGATTCTCAAGTTTGAGAATCAACCTTACTATTCATAAGTCTCTTGTGGACAGTTCCTCCCATAAAGTGATTGGCTAATGAGCTCTCCTGTAAATGGTTGAGATGAGCAAGCTGATGATGCTCGCAGCCTCTCTTTCGCTAGAAGGGTTCAAGTGCAGATTCATAGAGATGTCTCAGGACATAGACTACATTGAAGTAGCCAATCCTATTTCCAGGCCCCACTGGATCAAAATTCATAACCGAGGCAATGAAACATTTGAGACTTTGGACTGGGACAAGTATTGTAGCTCTTGTAGGTTAAAGTGCTTGCTTACAAGCTCAAAGATTCACACAACATGGTTCATTGCACGACGAAAAGCGGTGAACATCGATATAGTTTCAGAAGAAAAGAACTATGGTCGGTTCATTCAAGGACTGAACAAGGAAGGGATAAATTTCACAGTTTCAAGGGTTCGCAGAATGTCTAACTGTTCACGCTCTAAAGGATTGACAGTAAATCAATTCTACACTGTGCGTTTAGCCCTTGACAACGGGTACTACGACTCTCCCAAAAGAACGGATATGAAGAAGCTCTCAAAGAAACTCGGATGCTCACCGTCAACCCTCTGCGAAACGCTTAGGCGTGCAGAAAAGAAAATTATTGAAGAATACGTTGATTTACCGCGAAGCGAACAGCCTGAACAAAATCATCAGAGAATTGTTGCTCCTGCTGTAGAGTAGAAGAAAGCAACACCTGATATGACCGTCTCTTCACATATTGAAACAGAATATATCATCAGGCCATTCACTTTGAGTAGATTGCTCCGTTTCCAGTTATTACGATATCAGTCGCGCCAAATAAGTTAGAGACTTCCAATTCCATTGCCCTAGGGCGCTCCTACAATATTTCATGCCGAACAGATTCGTACCAAACTATATTCTGATCTTCTAGTAAATGAACAACGAGTGAATTGTTGCATAAGAAAATCAATCGTAGGGATTTTGTCAAATACTCTGCGATTGCTGGAGTTACGACCTATTTCTTTCTTTCTCCAGAGCACCTCGCATTAAAGGCACTAAGCTTGGCTAATCCACCTGCACAAACTCCTTCGAGTGTCCAGGCAGTAACATTTCGGACAGCTCACGCTAACAACTGTGACGGTTCTTGCGGCCTTAACGCAACGGTTGTAGGTGGAAACATCGTAGAGATAAGCGATGCGAGTTTCAACTCTCCAACATTTCCCTCTAGGATTTGCCTACGTGGTCTCTCCCTTGTTCAATATGTTTACCAGCCGGACAGGATCAAATATCCAATGCAACAAACTGGTGCACGAGGGAGCGGGAACTGGAAACAGATAACCTGGGATGAGGCGACCACGATGATTGCCAACAAATTCGCACAGATCGCTCAGACAAATGGTTCAAAGTCTATTTACATTGCTCCTTACACAGGCAGCCTCTCTGCCCTAAACGGCGTAATTGGATCCGGATACAGGTTTGCTAGCGTAATAGGCGCAAGCGCTGGAGATTTCGAGGGAGACAACGAAGGCGATTCTGCTGCTCCAGCTGGGGCAGTGGAAGCTTTAGGCGCATTTGATGGCCATGAATTGACCGACTTGAAAAACGCGAATATGATAGTCCTTTGGGGCAACAACTTGGCTGAAACGGATATTCCCGACATGCGATTTGTCCTTGACGCTCGGGATAACGGAACGAAGGTCATCTATATCGATCCACGCTATACTGCAACATCTCAGCTTTCTGATCAATGGATCACGCTCAGACCCGGAACAGACGGTGCACTTGCGCTAGGGATGATGAACATCATCATCAACGAGAACCTCTTCGATAAGAACTATGTCCAAAGTTATTCAGTTGGGCCATTTCTCGTCAGGCAGGACACTAGTCTTTTTCTCAGACAGAAGGATGTGGATGGAAGCTCGTCCACGAAATACATGATCTATGACACCACAAGCAATACGGCGGTGCCATACGACCAAGCTGGCGTTATGCCAGCTCTTAACGGCTCGTACACGGTGGCTGGAGTCTCATGCAAACCGTCGTTCCAAATGCTGACCGATCTTGTGAGCCAGTATCCCTCGTCCAAGACTTCGAGCATCACCGGCATACCTACAGCAACCATCGAAACATTCGCGCGGGAGTTTGCAAGTGCATCCCCTGCAGCAATCAAAGCAGGATTTGGAGGTATCTCCCATTGGTACTACGGAGACCTGACATATAGAGCGATGATCACTCTATCCGCTATCTGCGGATACATCGGCGTGCACGGCGGAGGAGTTACCATCTACAACGGCGCACTCATGGATGCCGCACTGGATCTCGCTGATTGGTTGACTCCGAATAAGAATTTGTATTCGTACCTTCCGCCCTTATCTTTCTGCGATGCCGTTCTGGATGGTAATCCATACCCGATCAAGGCCGCCTGGTTCCCGTGCGATAATTTTGTAAATCAACAAGGAGACACAAACCGAACTATCTCTGCAATTAAGGCACTTGACTTCGTTGTAGCCTCAGACGTCTTCATGACACCGACTGCTCAGTATGCCGATATTGTTCTTCCAGTTGCAACTCAGTTTGAAAGGACAGACATGCTGGCAGGCGGAAATTTTTACCTCCAGTACATGCCTCAGATCATTCAACCACTTTGGGAGAGCAAGGCAGATCTTGACATGTTTGGAATGGTTGCACAGAAGATGGGTCAGGGTTCGTATTTCAACCAGACCGCCGATGATTACATCAGTCTCTTGTTGAGCAGTCTGCCCTCCGGTCTAACCTTAGACACATTGAAGTCTCAGGGAGTCGTGAGGCTCGATGACAAGGACTTCGGACCCGCAGCGTACCAGCCAATAACACATCCATACGTGCCTTTCTATCAACAGAACTTTCCAACGCCTTCGGGAAGAATCGAGTTCTATACTGAGTCGCTAGTTCCGTACAACATGGCCCTGCCGTTGTACAACGAACCGATAGAAGCATCACCAACGAATCCATTATACCAAAAGTATCCCCTTGTGCTTATCACTTCGCACACCAAATTTAGGACGCATACACAGTGGAACAATCTTCCGTGGCTGCGAGAAATATACCCGAAACAATTCTTGGAAATTAACCCTCAGGATGCGCAAGCAAGAGGCATCACCGATGGAGACACCGTCACCGTGTTCAATGATCGAGGTTCGATACAGCTTATGGCTAGGATCACAGTCGGGATGAGATCCGGGGTTGTCAATGTCTACCAAGGAGACTGGCAAGAATTTCCTGAAGGAACGGTTAACATGCTGACGCATCAGAAAATTAACCCTGCGCAATCGGTGGTTTATCTCTTCCAATCAAACACGGCCTATTTTGATGTGCTTGTGGACGTGAAGAAATCCTGAATCTTGTGGTGATATGAGTTGACAAGATATGGAATGGTAATCGATCTAAGCAGATGCGTAGGCTGCGATACCTGCGCGGTAGGTTGCAAAGTCGAGAACAACGAGCCAATAGGAATTTGGTGGAACAGGGTCCTCACCGTCGGTGGAAACTACATCGATCAGCCCACAGGAGACTTTCCAAACGTTCAGATGCACTACCTTCCACTAGCGTGTCAACACTGCGAGAATGCTCCTTGTGTCAAAGTGTGTCCTGTAGCCGCGACGTACAAGAGAGAGTCGGATGGTCTGGTGCTTGTTGACTATAACAGGTGCATCGGATGTAGGTATTGCATGGCTGCGTGTCCGTATGGAGTGAGGACTTTCAACTGGGGCACTCCACAACATATGCCGAATTTCGCCACTGGATATCAGGCAGATCATTACGATCCTACGTCAAGCTCTCGAAGGCTTGTGTATACTTCGGAGAGGCCAAGGGGAGTCGTAGAAAAGTGCTCATTCTGCGTGCAGCGAGTTGACAACGGTGTCGAACCTTTCTGCGTGCAAGTGTGTCCTCAAGGTGCTAGGATATTTGGAGATCTCGATGACTCATCAAGCAAGATATCTCAGGTAATCAGAAATGGGAATGCCCAGCAACTCCTTCCTGAGCTCGGCACAAATCCGCAAGTGTATTTTGTCCCACCATACACAAAGAAGAATCTTGTACCAAGTTCTAGTAATGAATCTCCTTCAGAGCTTTCTCCAGGCGCCCTGATAATGGAACAAGCTGAGGAAGTCGGGGGATACGTTCCTGGATTCAAGCCAGCACGCGGAGGTGTCATCGTGCCTCCGCCAGTCCCTAAAACAGCTGTAGAAAGCGGGAGTAGCTAAGGGTGAACCTTGAGATGACTCAAACATCATCACAGTATACCGACGCAAAGAAGACAAGCAGTAGGTCATTCTATGTTTTGACCATTGTACTGCTTGCGATCATAGCAATTGGAGTCTACTCATGGTCGATACAGCTACAAAATGGACTCATAGTCACTAACATGAGGGATGTTGTGTCTTGGGGCATCTACATCTCGCTATTCGCTTGGTTTGTCGGCGTAAGCGCGGGAGGTCTGATTGTCTCTTCAGCAGCAGCTGTCTTCAAGATCAAGCAATGGCAACCAATATCGAAACTGGCAAACCTTTTGGCATCAGTAGCGATTGCCCTAGCCGCTTTCTCAATACTCCCTGACTTGGGAAGACCAGATAGAGTCCTAAATCTCTTTCTCTATCCACAAATTAACTCACCTTTGATTTGGGACGTCACCATAATTTTCACGTACCTAATCATATCGTTAGTTGAGCTCGGCTTGATGCTGTCCGCGGATGGCGCAAGAAAGAGAGGCAACGAGATTCTTTACAACTCGAGAGAGCGAATTGTGCGCACGATTGCCTTTGTGGCACTGCCCGTAGCTGTTCTCACCCACTCAATCACAGCATGGATCTTCGGCCTTCAAATCTCAAGACCGTTGTGGAACACTGCGCTTCTTGCGCCAATATTCTTGGCTTCTGCTCTAGTCTCCGGTTTGGGTCTTCTAATCATGGTCTCCGTCCTATCAAACAGGTTCGGTTCGGTGAAGGTGGATAAGGATGCCCTTTTTGGGCTTGCGAGGCTGCTGGGTGTAGTAATCCTAGTTGATTTGTTCTTCTTATTGTCCGAATACATCACGGCAATCTGGCCTGCATCGCCGGTGGAAGTCTCACCAATAATTACAGAGTTCTTTGGCCCGTTCTGGTGGCTAGCATGGACACAGTGGTGTCTCGCTCTAGTCGCATTTGCACTCGTAGCTTATCCAAAACTCAGAGCATCTTCGCTGGCACAGCTCGTAGCTGGCATCCTTGTTCTGTTGGAGGTATTCTTCTACAGACTAGAGCTAATAATTCCTGGCTTCGTCAATCCACTCATTCAATATCCGCCAGGCACCTCATTGGGTACAGTAACAAGCGGCTCGTTCAACGCGGCGACTGGAGTCGCAGTCTCCAACCCCGGCTCTTCATTTCAATTTGCAGGAATGTACTTTCCTTCAGTGATTGAATGGTCAATAGCTTTTGCTCTAATTGCCGGTGCTGCCTTGTTTATAGCGTTGGGACTCCACTATCTTCCGATTTCCGGACAAGAGACTTCCTTATCGCCTCAAGGGGGCGCGAGTATGTCAAGAGCCACGGAGTCTCAACCAAAACAACTTCCAAAGTCGTTGGACTCTAAATAGCGTCTTTTCGGTGTCTCCAAATGCTGGAACAGGAAGTTCCCAATACCGTGAATTTTCGTGCTTTGAATTACAAAGCACTTTCCTTGTGTTTCTTTCCCCCTACGCAAGAGTCACAATCATTATTGAACGTACTCGATGTATTTCTTGACTCTGACGGATCACTCAATCAAGATGCCAAGTCGACAGAAACACCATTCGAACTCGCTAAACTAGAATATGAGTACAACAGATTGTTTGTCGGACCAGGATGTCTGAAATGTCCACCTTACGAATCAGTACACAGAAAAGACAGATCTGAGTTTGAACTTGGGCTTGTTCTGGGTCCATCGACTAATGATGTAAAGAAACAGTACCAAGAAAGTGGACTTGATATCTCAAAATCCTTCAGAGATCTGCCAGACCATATTACTGTCGAACTCGAATTCATGTATTACCTTTGCCTAAAAGAAATGAAGGCCATTGATGATCATGAGGCTAAAGTATGGAGGGAGCGACAAAGAAGATTTGTACACTCACATTTGAGTCCATGGGCAGAAACATTCGCAAATCTTGTGTTGGCGAGTTCCTCCTCTCCACTATACAGATCAGGCGCAAAGCTTCTCAAGGAATTCATAGATGAAGAAGTCAGATTTTTGGAAGCAAGAGAAAGCTCGTGATACAAATTGAGAGTTTGTGTTGAGCTCCTTGGCCTCGATGATGGATTCTCAAAATCGATTGATTCGGAAATCAGAAAGAACTGGCCTAAAGATGTATTGGTAATTGACTCTGATACGGATGTTCCAAAAGGAGTGCAGGCGCTGCTCCTTGTAGGAGAAAGAGAAAGCTCGCACTCCTCGGAACCATTCGCACTGGTGGATCGGATTAATACTACTCGCCTCAACCTAAACCAGATTCTCTATGAAATTAACGCAAGACTCGGAAAGATGACAAGTTCGGATCTCATATCCGCGAATCCTGTAAGTTTTGTGAAAAGCCAGAGTAAGGACATCTCAAGGCGTGATTTATTTGCTGGTCTAAAGAAAGGATTTACTTCGTACTCAGACGCGCCCTATGTGTTCGCAGATGAGTGCGAGACGAAGTACGGTTGTACAAAGTGCGTTCAGATCTGTCCTCTAAATGCTCTAAAGTCAGATCTTTATTCACTCACTGTAAATGAATCAGTATGCAATAGATGCGGTCTTTGTTCAGCAGTATGTCCAGTTGGCGCCATTCAATTGCCAAGGTTCTCTGAAAGGGCGTTCTTGGGATTGATTGATGGTCTCCAGAAATCAGGAATTGTTAGAAAGTCGCTGCTGTTCACATGCGATGCCTCGAAAGTCGAACCAATCCCATGGCTACATGTAGAGGAAGTGGCAGATGTCGGTATGATAGGAACAAAGCACATCGCCCTTGCAGCGACTTCTGGATTAGGAGCAGTCATAGTCTTTTGTGCCGATGGCTCCTGCTCGGGAAGGAGCAACGCAAAAGAGGCAGTCAAGAAGATTTCCAATGCTTACGGAGAAAATGCGTCTATAGTATACTATCTTGAAGGAGAAAAGGATCGACCAGCAATCAAGTCCATTCACGAAATGTCACGAGCCCGTTCTGAATCCATTAGCCATATGTACGATGTCTGGGAAAACTACGTGAGAGCTCTGAAATCGCTTTGCAGGCAAGACGCGGTAGTCACCGAACTAGGACTTTCCGAACTAAACGTGTCTGACACTTGTACCCTGTGTGAAGCCTGCGTCATGTCGTGTCCTCATCGATGTTTGAATGTCATCAACGGTGTATTACAGTTTAACACTGTGAGCTGCACTGGCTGCGGTTACTGCGCGAGAATATGCCCAGAATATTCAATAACAATCTCGTCTTTAGGGCATATGACCGAATTCCGTTCCAAGAATGTGTATGTAGATGAGATAATAAATTGTGAACGATGCGGCAAGCCGGTGGGCAGCGCCAGATTCTTGAAGCGAGTTTCAATTCTTCTTGGAAATAGCGATTCAATGATTATGTATTGCAACAATTGCAAACAAGCGATAGCCTTCAACAAACTGCTCGGAAGGAATTTGAGCAAGTGAATGATATTCGCAATAATTCTGCAGGAGGGAAGAGCAAAAGAATGGGGGCGACAAAGCATTCCTGAAATACAAAGCACAACCATTCCTACTTGGCTACGATATGCTTGAACCTTCAGCGCAGTTAAAGTACGATTACTCAGCAAAGATTGGAAGAACCCAAGCGATTCGCAGATAGAAGAGCTAGAAATTAATGAGCCGAGCTTTAATCCAATGACTTGCGAAGCGACTTGACTACGTCACACCGGCCGTCTCTGAAATTTCATCTTTGGTCTCTTCCTGACCGAGGTTAGTGTGGGCAGAGTCCTGCCGCCACAGCTGTAGGATGGCCTCCCGCAATAGCATCTCCATAGCAGAACTTTTTTGCAACATAGCTCATTCACTCCCTATGTCGTATTGCGAAATCGATTTCTTCGCCAACCTGTGCGCCTCTTCCAATGCACTCAAACACACCGCGCCGTGTTTAGAGATCACTCTTTCGAGTACTGCTGTAGATACGGAGTACCCCGGACTCCAGTACCTCTTCTTTGCATCTGAGGTCACATAGCCCACGCATCTGCCGTTGTATACCATCTTTTGTAATCCAGACTTGTATGCGGAGACTTTCCCGACCAGTCCGCTCTTTGCGATGCCAATGCTTGGAACGCCTAGCACCATTCCACAAACTGTCGCAAGCCCTTTGAAGCGTGGATGCGCCAACCCGTGGGCGTCGAAGCAGACAAGTTGCGGCATGTTTTCGATTTTTCTTACGGCTGCGACGGCGAAGGGACCTTCATGGAGGTAAAAGAGACCGCTGACGTATGGGAATGTAAACCTCCCAGAGTAAACACTCGTCTTCTCCAGCCGACCATCGACGAAAAGTGTAGCTGCTGCAACTACACGGTTCCCCTTAGTGGAATAAGCTGCATCCACTCCGCAAATGCTACTGATGTGATGTGGCACACGCACCGCTTCAGCACTGATCAATGACTGGATCTGTTTGAAAAAGTCGACCTCTGCCGGATCTATACGAGCAGTTTCCATACCTGAATCCCCGAATTGGGACTACATATCATATTCTTGATTGATGAGAGATTTGGAATTATACTAAGACAACTGCCCGGCGGCAATCCTGTTGTCTTCCTCAGGAGACTATCGATCCTCTTCTTATCATGAGACAGCTTTTCGTTCTTCCTTCGTTGCATCTTCTTCCGGCTCCAGACCGTACACGTAGCGTTTTCCGCGCACTACTGAAGCTTCAATGTCAGGTTGTATGATCTAGAGGGCTCTTGGTGCGACAGGCTTCAGATGTCCAAGGTAGCTCTGGCAAAGATGGTCACTAAGGTAGTCTTGGACGATGAGTCATTTCCATTGGAAGAAACCACGCAGCCCCTCACAACTAAACGAAATCCACTTGTCTCGCTTGCACCAATTCTTCCAAAGTCCGATATTCTGATTTTCTGATAATCCCGTAATAATTAAATGCGCTGTTCGTAAGGATGGCGCTAAAGTTCGCGTGTTCTGTCTCTTGATTCCAGCGACGATTGTTTTCAAAAGATGATTGTAGATGCTGGAAGGATTACTGCTCGCTGTCTTGCTAGCATATGTCATAGGCGGACTCGCCGCTCTGTTCTCGAGGAATTCAAGAATCACTCCATTCGCTTCGTTCATCCCTTCTTTCGTTGGCTCGGCACTGGCGGTGATTCTTGCTATCGTCGTTGTGATTTCTCCGGGTGCGAGCCTTGGGCAAAACAGTGCGTTCCAAATCTCAATTATGCAGAATGCAACTCCAATCGCAGGCGGTTTTGACTTCCTGCTAGACGGCACTGCAGCATTCTTCGTCCTGATAATCGGACTTATCTCCTCTGCAGCGTCCATCTATTCGATAGGGTACACAAGCGAATATCTCGGAAAGAGAAACCTTTCCGCCATGGGTTTTCTTTTCAACATATTCATACTATCAATGATACTGGTTGTATTATCAAACAACGCATTTGCCTTTCTCGTTTTCTGGGAGCTTATGTCACTCGTCTCTTTCTTCCTAGTGATCTACGAACACGAGAAGGAATCAACCATAAGGTCTGGCATGAGATACCTGATAATGACGCACCTAGGGACGGCTTTCATTCTTGCATCTTTCCTTACGCTCTACTTCTACACTGGAAGCCTCAACTTCGATTCATTCAGGCATCTTCCTTCCTCGATTCCTGTCGATGTGAAGGGGATTGTCTTTGTTCTTGGATTCATTGGGTTTGGCACAAAGGCAGGCATTGTTCCACTGCACACTTGGCTACCTCGGGCTCATCCAGCGGCGCCGAGCAATGTCTCAGCACTAATGTCTGGCGTTATGATAAAGACCGCGATATACGGTTTGGTCAGAATAGTGTTTGATTTCTCTGGACTGCAACCAGCAGTAGGGTTCGCCTGGTGGGGAATCGTAATCCTATCTTCTGGAATAATATCTTCGATCGTAGGTGTTCTCTACGCAGTTGTTGAGCACGACATGAAACGTGCGCTTGCTTTTCATAGCATAGAGAATATTGGAATAATTCTAACAGGTCTAGGCCTCTCAGTCATATTCTACTCCTACGATCTTGTTTCTCTTTCTTTCCTTGCACTTGCTGCCAGCATGTACCACACATTGAACCACGCCATCTTCAAGAGCTTGTTATTCATGGGAGCCGGATCTGTTTTGTTCAGCACCCACACGAGAAACGTCGAGCGCATGGGAGGACTAATCAAGAAAATGCCTTGGACTGCCTTGTTCTTCCTCATCGGAGCGATTTCGATAGCTGGACTTCCACCGTTGAATGGATTCATCAGCGAGTGGCTGACGATGCAGGCACTACTCGCTAGCTACCAGGTTCCATCTGCACCGCTGCAGCTCGGAATCGCGTTTGGCGGTCTTGTCTTTGCTCTGACCGTGGGACTTGCCGCAGCAACGTTTGTCAAGCTGTTCGGGATCTCATTCCTATCCAAGAGCAGGAGTAAAGACGCAGAGTATGCAAAGGAAGTGCCCACCACGATGCTGGTGGGAAAGGCGCTTCTGGCGTGCTGCTGCGCCGCGCTCGGACTCTTACCTTTCTTTGGACTCAATCTAATTGCTTCTGCATTCAATTTTCCTTCTTCGCTTCGAATCGTGAGCCCGCTCACAAGTGTTTCCACAGGGATGTTCGCAAATATCAACTCTCAGAGTTCTGCAATACTTTCGATGCCAATGGCGGCGATGTTGTTGTGCTCTTTTGCAGTGGCAGCATACGGCTTCTCTGTGGCTCTTGGAGGAAAGCCTAGGAGAACCGCATACGAAACATGGGATTGCGGCTTTGGCGGTTTGACTGAGCGCATGGAGTACACCGCAACTTCGTTATCACAGCCCATCCGCACGGTGTTCAAGTGGTTCTTCAAGCCTCAGAACACAATCCAGAAAGAAACCTACCCGGCGTCAGGCAAGTATCTTCGCCAATCATTCAGTGTGAAATCTACGACGCGCGACCTATTCGAAGAGTGGCTATACCTACCGGTAGTTGGCGCTTGCGTCTGGACGCTGGACAAAGTGAGGAGGATGCAGACTGGAAAGATCAACACCTACATTCTCTACATCATGATAATCCTAGTTCTGCTTCTTATAGCCATGGTGATTTCCTGATTTGGCGCCGTCTACTGTCTCAGCTGACATAATTAATGTACTGATAGGAGCTTTCCAGTTCCTCGCGATACTGGCCATTGCGCCGCTTATCACCGGGATCATGAGAAAAGTCAAAGCAAAGTCGCAGAAGAGGTTGGGCTCGAGCATCCTCCAGCCGTATTTCGACCTGGTGAAACTGCTTCGAAAGGACGAGGTGGTATCCGATCAGAGTTCGTGGTTGTTTAGAGCAACACCGTTCATAGTCTTCGCCGCCACTTTAACCGCTGCTGTCTTCATACCGACCTTTTTCTCATTCACGCCATTGAGTCTCGCAGGAGATCTCTTACTTGTGGTGGGTCTGTTCTCACTGGCAAGGTTCTTCACAATGCTTGCTGGTTTGGACGTTGCGAGCACGTTCGGTGGACTTGGTGCGAGTAGGGAAATGATGCTTTCTGCACTCTTAGAGCCTGCGCTTTTCATCACGATATTCCCAATATCTTTGACTTATGGTGGAACAAATGTATCCACTATAGTAACAAGAGCTACGAATGGAGTCAATGCGTCCGGACTGGGAGTGATAACTCCTGCAATGATCTTCTCACTAATTTCAATTCTGATCGTCCTAATGGCAGAATCCGGACGCGTACCATTTGACAATCCCGCTACGCATCTTGAGCTCACGATGGTTCACGAAGCCATGATTCTAGAGTATTCCGGCAGGAGTTTGGCGCTAATTGAATTCGCGCAGTCTGTCAAAATGGTCATTTTGATGTCGCTGATCGCTGGTATATTCCTGCCATTCGGGATATCTACGGGCAACCAACTCACGAGCCTCATTATCATTTCACCGTTCATCTACGTCGCAAAGACAGTGGCAATTGGATTTTTTGTAGCGTACATTGAAACGCGCGTCGCGAAGTGGAGATTGTTCCGACTACCAGATCTCTTAGTCATTGCCATGTCCAGTTCACTAATCGGTATCATGTTTTTCTATCTTTGAGGCGAAAAGAAACGAGCTTTCCACAATTCGATGTTCTAGGAGTCTCAACAGCACTACTCCTCGTGGCAACCTTTGGTGTGATCGTCAGGCGCGATTTTCTTGACTGGCTCCATGCGTATCGATACCAAGCAATAGCTCTTTCTCTAGTCACATCAATCATCGCTTACTACACTGGTATCTGGGAAATATACATAGCCGCTGCTCTAACTCTGATCATCAAAGGATTCTTCATCCCCTGGGTACTCACGTACACGACGCGCAGGCTCAAGCTTGAGATAAAGACGGAGACCAACCCGTATGTGAGCCTTAGGATGTCCGTGTTGATTTCTGCAGGACTTGTTGCACTGTCGTATTTTCTTGTGGAACGGATGCAAATCAGTGCAGGGGCTGCAGTGGTGGCATACCTGCCTGTCTCTATTTCCCTTTTCTTGATAGGACTTTTTGTCATGGTGAGCAGAAGAGTAGCCCTGAATCAAGTTCTCGGGCTGTTGATAAGCGAGAACGGCCTCTTCCTTTTTACGACCGTGCTCACGCCGGGAACTTCGCTCATAATAGAGATGGGGATATTCGTCGACATTTTGGTCGGGGTTATCATCTCTGCAATGCTGTTGATCAGAATGAGTCTAACCTTTGACACGCTAGATGTGGAAAAGCTGGAGAATCTGAGGGAGGATTGACGAAACCATGACAACAGAGTATTTTTCGAGCGCCGTCCTCACAAGCGGTATCTCTGGGTCTGCCGGACTGTTGCTGCTGACATTGCTACTCACGCCATTGATCAGCTGCGCGTTGGTTACTGTTCTTCGGAGGAGGGGAGCAATTCAAGCAATCACGGCTGTTTCGACGTTCCTGATCCTGATCCAGGTAATTGTCCTAGTCTTTAGCATAATTGAGCAAGGTAGCGTTTCTGCATTTAGCGGTCAGCTTCTATACGCAGATGCATTCAGCGCAGTGATTCTGATCCCTATTGCTGGGCTGGGGTTTGTTTCCGCCCTATATTCGATTAACTACATGGGAAGACAGTACGAGAATGGCATACTCGACGAAAGGCGGCTCCTCAGGTATTATCAATTGTTTAATGCCTTTCTCTTCACCATGCTCTTTGTCCCGATCTCCAACAACACTGGCTTGATGTGGATAGCAATCGAAGCCACCACCCTAGTCTCCGTCCTGCTGATAATGCTCTACGACAGTGGAAACGCGATCGAAGCCGCATGGAAGTACTTGATCCTAGCCACGATTGGTCTGTCGCTTGCTTTCTTTGGGACGGTGCTTTTTAACTATGCAACAATGAGCGCATCTCACGGGTCCGACCACATGACTGTCGGTGACACAATGAACTGGACTACCATGATTGAATACGGGAAGCTGCTTGATCCAAACATCGTCAAACTCGCATTCGTCTTTGTAATGGTGGGTTATGGCACGAAAGCTGGCCTTGCGCCAATGCACACTTGGCTCCCGGATGCGCACAGTGAAGCACCAACACCAGTTAGTGCACTTCTGTCAGGCGTACTTCTGAACTGCGCGCTGTATGCAATCATCCGGTTTCAGGTGATAAGCAGTAATGCAATCGGCACGTTGTTTTCGAACGAGTTACTGATAGCGATGGGAATAATATCCGTCGGCATTGCCGCCGCTTCGATTTATTTTCAAAAGGACATGAAGCGCATGCTCGCATACTCAAGCGTCGAACACATGGGGCTTGTTTCATTTGCGATCGGCTTCGGTGGTTTCTATGGAGCTCTTCTACAAATGATCAATCATTCAGTGGTCAAACCACTGATGTTCTTTGCCAGCGGCACTATCAGTCAGAAATACAAGACAAAGGCAATGTCTGAGATCACTGGCGTGATCAAGACGATGCCAATCACTGGCACTCTGTTCCTGATTGGTGGATTGGCCATAGTCGGAATGCCTCCTTTCAACATATTCTCAAGCGAGTTCTCCATTTTGAGCTATGGTTTCAGCAGCGGCCAGTTCTTCGCTTCTGCTCTCGTTGCTCTCCTACTGGTTGTGATTTTCGCTGGTTTCACAAAACATGTGATCAAGATGGTCTTCGGGAACCCCAAAAATGAGATGAAGCAGGATGACCTTGGATTATTCGCTGTAATTCCAATGGCTATACTGTGTGTCCTAACAATAATCCTCGGGTTCTACCTACCCGAGACGCTGCGCACCCTAATAACTGACGCGATGAAGGTCTTGGGATAAGCATGGCTGGAGAATCTTTGGGCGACAAAGGCCCAATTGAATCCGGGCAAGACGAATGGCCCAAAGAGATCTGCGAAGCAATTGGTGAACAACTTGTCAAATCGGTCTTCGTAAAAAATGAAAATGAGATACATGTGGCACTCAAAACACCGCAATCTATCCCAACTGCCTGCGATGCTCTGTATCGGAAGCTCGGTTATCGATTTGCGATGGTTATGTGTAGTGACGAGCGTGCTATAAGAGATCATTTTGTCCTCAGGTACGTGTTTGAGCTTGGTTTGAATGGCTATGCGAAGGATGCTTTCGTATTTGCAACAGCAGAAATGAACCCACCCCAGAGCTCTGCGTTTCCTAGCATAGCTCTGCAGATACCTTCCGCCGCATTGTACGAGCGGGAAATAATGGACATGTTTGGACTCGTTCCGGTCGGTAACCCTGATACTCGTCCGTTAGTACTTCACGAACATTGGCCGCGCGGAGTCTATCCACTCAGAAAGGAGTTCGATATCTTGACGAAGACAACAATGGACAGGAGCACGAATTATGACTTCGCGAAAGTTGACGGTGAGGGTGTCTGCGAAATACCAGTCGGGCCTGTCCATGCAGGAATCATAGAACCCGGTCACTTCAGGTTCAGCATTTTGGGCGAGAATATACTGAATCTCGAAACACGGTTATTTTACACACACAAAGGCGTTGAAAAGCTCGCCGAAACAATGACGCTGGAGGACGCTGTCCTCCTGAGCGAGCGGATTGCAGGCGACGAATCTGTTGCAAACTCTACGGCGTATTGTCAAGCCGTGGAGAAGATAGCAGACTTCAAACCTACCAGGAGAGCTGCTCGAATAAGAGCAATGTGCGCCGAAATGGAGAGGATATACAACCACATCGGAACCCTGGCAGGCATTTCAACAGATGTTGGCTTTGCGTATGGCGCTTCAAGGCTCAACATACTGAAGGAACGGATGATGCAGTTAAACGAAAAGATTTCCGGAAGCAGGTTACTGTTCGGTGTAAACAGAATTGGTGGCGTTGGCATAAACCCAAGAGAAGAGGAGACGAAGGAGCTGCAGGCAACGTGTACGTCAGTCCAAAAGGACTTCGACAAGGTGATCTTGATGCTCAAAAACAAATCTTCTTTTGTTGATAGGCTCTTGCGAACAGGAGCCGTATCAAGAGAGGTTGCAACCGATCTGCAAATTGTAGGGGTCGCGGCAAGGTGTGCAGGTGTCGACATCGACACGAGAATTGACCATCCATACGCTGCTTACGATGAAATAACGAACAAAAGGAGAGGTTCAGCAAGGGAAAGAGTTGCTCGTGAGATCGAACTTCAAAAGCGGCAAGGAGATGTAATGGCAAGGTTCAATCTGCGCGTAGAGGAAGTCACAGACTCTCTATCTATCGTACAAGAACTATCATCTAACCTTGGAGACGACGTAACCGATTTCGCTTCGCCTAACCTGAAACAAGGACTGGAGCCCTTTGGAAGCGCACTTGGATACTCAGAATCACATAGAGGGCAGACATTGGTGTGGGTGATGCTTGGGATGGATGGTAAAACAATATCTCGGTTTAAGGTGAGGACGGCGTCATTCTGCAACTGGCCCGCGATAGAGCATGCCGTCCTAAATGACATCGTCCCTGACTTCCCGCTTGTCAACAAGAGCTTCGATCTTTCATACTCAGGGAATGACCTGTAAGAATGGTGCGAGATGAAGAAGGAATGAAGAAATTGCAAAACTCAAAACCCCCGACTGGAGACAGCATATTGAGCAACCATGTGGTCACACTTCCTGTATTACTTAGTACTACGGCAAAGCTTGTTGCCTCGAGCTACAGAGGCAAGATTGTCCTTGATGCGAGAGTGACTAGGGACGACTCAGAAGGAGAAAGAATCAGAGCAGATTTAGGAAAGGTTGTCGAAGTGATTTGCCCTAGCAGAGCAATAAGAGTGGACCCTATCGACCCCTTGAAATCTAGTGACGACTCGGTTCCCAAGTTTTCTATAGACAATGGCAAATGCATAATGTGTGGAAAGTGCCAAGAAAGCTACCCGGAGTTCTTCAGGATTGAGAATGAGTTTGCCCTTCCAACTCGAAGCAGGAGAGAGATGATTATTGTCCCAGAGGATTTCGGGGCAGATCCTGCAAACCAGACAGCGTATGAAGAGATTGGCGGAAAGCTGAGCGAAAAAATATGGAAATTATTCGGAAAATCGCTCGCGATTAGAGAAGTTGACGCCGGATCATGCAACGGTTGCGAAGTTGAAATGAACTCGCTGAACAACTCCTTTTACGACATCGAGCGTTTTGGCGTTCACTTTGTTGCCTCTCCGCGGCACGCCGACATATTGATGGTGACTGGACCTGCTTCACGAAACATGAAGATTGCTCTTGAGAGAACGTATAACGCCACTCCGACACCAAAGTTAGTTATTGCAGTTGGCGCGTGCGCCTGCAGTGGAGGGATTTTTGGGAAATACTTATGCAACGACCGGAGGAATCGACACCGTCGTTCCTGTTGATGTCTACATTCCTGGATGCCCTCCACGACCAGAGGCCCTGCTTTATGGAATCCTTCTAGCAGTTGGCAGGCTGAAAACAACTGTCACATCAAGATAGCAGCGTGGACATCTCCCAAGATTAGGTCACGCATGGAATAGGCAAGTTACATTTTGCAGAACTCGCTTGCCGGAACCCAGTCTTGATACTACAGTCCCGTCACGTTTTTTCATTTCCACGATCTTGATGTATACTATGCGCGACGGCGCGCTTCGAAAAAGATTGGAAGACAAATCTTTGTTTTGGAAAAACTCAAATTCTCAGATTTTTAAGAAAATCAAGAAACAATTTGGCCGTTCGGAAGAGTTCTAAGATATACCTGACTCACTTTCCTGTGACCTCGCCATCAGAGGCAGACATATTGTCGAAGGATTCCACCTGGAACGTTATGGACTATCTGCGCAAGGCAGGGGCAAAGGGAGCAACTGCGGAAGAAACCTCGCAGGAGCTGAAACTCCCACCAAGTATCGTCTACTCGATCCTCAAAGAGCTTCGAAGGCTAAACTTCGTATTCATTTATCCAAGAGAAAAAAGGCCGAAGAATGAGCGAAAGAGAAGGTACCTTTGCGATAAAAGTACGTGGGGAAAGTATGCAGTTGAAACACAATTTCTTGAGGCTCTGACAATACATGGAGAGATTAAATCCATAAACGAAATTCTCAAGAATGATTTGCTACAGGTGGTTGCCAAAGTCTACAAGGACTTTTCGCGAAAACCTGAATTGAGAATGTTTCTTCCAAGAGTCGACCCGGAAAATATTTGTCCAAAGTGTAACCGCAGCCACGAGGCAGTGGAATTTTTTTACGCAACGATTCTCCGAGCCTTTGATAGCTTTGTATCCGAATCTAAGGAATTCGAAGAGTTTCTGGCTGAGAAAGAATACGCACTTGGTACTGGCGAAGGTAGATAGAAGACTAGATCAGTCGTACTCTTCACCAAAGTTCTATGATTCTGGAGAGGCATGTCGCCTCTCATAAGAAAGAGCACAAGAAGAGGCCCAATAAACAGGTAAGTGTGAAAGTCTTTGTAGGTATCAATCTCCCAAGATTAGGCGCTATCTGAGATTGAATCTGTATGGACTTGCTCTTACATCGGCACGTTCACGAAATTCGTGAACTAGTCATCGTCAAAAGCTTTCAAGGAACTCTCTGTCTGACGTGCGACACAAGTTTCGAACGAACTTCCAAATGCTACGCCGCATATATCCCCTCCTCGACCACGTACTTCTTTCGAGCCAAGTCCATCAGATTCCTAGTAAAGAAAATCCCGTAAAGCGCGACGACGATGGCAAAGATCAAAGAGACCCATGCCGCATCTCCAATTTGACCGCTTGCCATATTCGAAGTTATGAATTTCATCATACCAACACCTGCGTAGAGAGAATGCTTGCCGTCGATCAGCGGCCAGAACTCTCCAATTGCGAGACCTGCCCAGCAGCTGTTTATTGTGCTTGATAGACCCGTAATCAAATATGGGAAAGTTGCAGGTAGAATTATTCGCCTCATGCGAGTGAAGAATCCTATCTCGTGATTTTGCATCACCTCCCAGAATTCTGAAGGTATTGCCTGAACTCCTATCCAGAAATCAAAAAAGACGTAGTAAAAGCAGCTGATGAAAGCAAGAAAGAATATGTATAGTTCTCCATACCAGAAAGGCAGTGCGGTACTCAGAAATGAGAATGTTGCAAGGAAGATTAGAGGGAAGTAAGTAGGGGCCGGAAAGGCAGCCCAGATTTGGATCAAAGGAGCTAGGACGGTGCTAGCCTTGCGGTGCGTTGCCATATAATAGCCCAGTGTAACGGCGAGCGCAAGAGCCGCTAGAGTTACTATCGCCACTCTTACGTAATCCGCTCCCATCGCATACAGTAGGAAAGGAGTGATTGCTAAGAAGCCCTTCCATTCATCAATCGGTACTGAAATCGCAAGCATTACTGAAGAGTAGATCAAGTATGCGAAAATAACTGCGACCACTGACAACCCTGCCAACTTTGCTGCGGTCGACAACAAAGATCGTCTCTGAGAATCATCAGCGAGTTCATCCATTTCACCGCTACGAGTCTGGCGAACTGTGATCTTTGAGGTGTACTTCGAAATTTGCTTCCTTCGGCGTTGCAGCTGAAGCCACCGATCATAGTGATGGCCACCCTCTCCGGAGCGGCGTCTTATCTCGCCTGCTGTATCAACTCCGTACTTTGCAACAGCACGTTTGCTAAACATCGAGATGAGGGCTGTCATGGCAACTACGCCGACTGCAATGAAAAGAAGCGAGTAGTACACCGTGGTGAAATCTCTCGCCTCCGTGGCCACGGCTATTATTGTTCCAATACCAAACGTCCTGTAAGTATCGACGCCGACCGTGAATATCTCGCTTACTGTTATGTAAAAGAACGCGTCAGCGAAGCTTGAAAAAATGTTGGAAGAAATTCTTGGAATAGAATGCGGAATATACAACAGCCGCAAAGTTCTAAGTGAACCTAGTCTGTAATTTTGCGAAACTTCGACAAGATTCTCCGGCACCGTCTTGAAGGCTTGGTAAATGCCTATCCAGATGTTCCACACGACGGCATCGAATACAAGAAAATCGGCTGCTATTTCCACTCCAATACCGTTTCCCAGATTATAGATGAAAATGATCAGGACTATTGGGAGGAAACTGATGACTGGTATCGATTCTAACACATTGACAATAGGAACGAATGCACTCTCAAATCGCCTGTTCTTGATTGATATGTAGCCCAACAGCCAGCCCGTCACAATGGATAGCCCGATGAGAACGAGAATCCTTGCTATTGTAGCCGCAGTGGCTAGCCCAATTGTCAGTATATCCATAGAGACCCTCTCTAGGGCTTTGCGTTTTTGAGATTCAGATCTTCGTACAACCTGTCCATATACTGATAGAACAATGGATCTCTCTGCGACCTGGGTCTCGGCATTTCGATCTTGACAACGTCAACGATTCTTGCTGGAGAGCCGTTCATCACGTATACCCGATCTGCAAGTTCAACAACTTCATTCAAGTTGTGAGATACAAGAATCGCGGATTTGAGAGTGGTCTCAGGATTGAAAACGAGCGAATAGATTTCTTTTCTCAGCGCGTTAGCAGTTATCTCGTCTAAATGCACGAAAGGCTCATCCATCAAAAGAATAGCAGGCGATGCGGCAAGAGCTCTTGCAATTGCGATCCTCTGTCTCATCCCGCCGCTCATTTCCTTTGGATAGTCGTCCTCATCACCTTTCAGACCCACGAGATCTAGCATCTTCTCAGATATTTGAGTTGCTTCCTCATCACTGAGCTTCTTACACCGTAGTGCAAGCTTGACATTATCTAGGGCAGTCATCCATGGAAATGTCGCAATCGACTGATGAACGAGCGAGATCTTGGAAGATGGGCTTTTCACTTCTCTCCCGTTAAGAAAGACGTGTCCTGCCGTCGGAGGAATAAGGTATGCTAGCGTCCGAAGCAGGGTTGATTTGCCTGTTCCGGTAGGTCCGATGACTGCAACCAGTTCGTCCCTGAAAGTGATCAGGTTGACATCCTTGAATATGAACTTGGCACCATAGGCGTAACCCAGGTCCTGACAGGACAATTCAGTTTCGGTTTGCGGTTGAGAAGTTCCGGCACTGATTTGATGGGCACTCATACTGGAACAAACGCCAGTGAGAGCAGATCATTTCGATTAGGCTATATACGTGTTCCTCCCCCCTAGGATAGGATATGTCTTCGCATAGGAGAAAGGATGTGGCCAAAAGGATTGCACGAATCCACGGTCACGTGCACGGTATCATGGAAATGCTTGACCAAGGAAGGTCCTATTCAGAAATCGTTCAGCAGATTTCTGCAGTAAAGGCGGGGTTGGACAGTGCAGTTCAGGTCATTGTGGAAGATCTCGTGGAGGACTGTATTGCAAAGACCGAGAAAAACAAGTCGGCAAGCGAGACGGCCCTCGAACTGAAGGAAGTAATGACCAGAATTCGTTGAACTCTGTAACCGACCTAAATCACTGGTGATCTTGAACACGAGCAGCAAACAGCAGGAAGTCACAGAGGGAAACGTAGGCACACACGAAGAGAGCAAGTCGATGGAGCTTGCTCGTCTCGCCCTAATGGCCGTAGTCGCCTTGCTAAGTTGGATCGGAGTCTGGCGCCTATTCCTTCCGATTGATTTCATAGCGATAATCGCGACATTGCTTGGTGGCTATCCCGTTTACAAGGAAACCTTCCAAGCACTCAGGCACGGACACGTCAACATGGAGGTATCTATGGCCGTTGCAATATTTGCTTCGCTCGCATTAGGTCAATTCACCGTCTCTGTAGTAATCACTTTCTTTGTGCTTCTTTCAGAATACATCGAGGACTATGCCGTCGACAAGGGAAGACAGACCATAGTTTTGCTCGAAAGGTCTGCCCCGAAAAAGGCGCTTGTCAGGAGAAATGGTGCCGAAATCGAGGTAGACGTGCAATCTCTCCAACCAAACGACATTGTCATTGTGAGGGACGGCGAGCGAATACCCGTGGACGGAACGATTGTCGTCGGATCTGCTTTCGTGAATCAATCAGCGATAACCGGCGAATTTGCTAGAGTCGAAAAGAATGCTGGAGACCTAGTTTATGCAGGCTCCATAAACGAATCAGGCGTTATCGAAGTGCGGACTGACAAAATCGGAAGCGAAACAGTATTCGGGAAGATCATAAAGCTGGTTGAGGAAGCTGAAAGCAAAAAGGCCCCAATCCAAAAGACCGCGGATAAACTAGCTACCTGGCTTGTCGAGTTTGCAATCGGTTTCTCAGTGATCACTTTTTTCCTCACAAGAAACCTGACCTCGACTCTCTCTGTAGTTGTGGTAGCTGGTGCCTGTGGCGTTGCTGCTGGAACTCCACTTGCCATAGTTGCGATCATGGGCAAGGCCGCAAAGAAAGGCGCCATCGTCAAAGGAGGAGCGTATGTCGAGGAAATGAACAGAGTTGACACGGTTGTGATCGACAAAACCGGGACTCTCACTTTTGGAGAGCCTGTCGTTACAAACATCATCGGTTTGGATGGTCATGCTCAACAAAAGGTGCTGGAGTACGCAGCCTTGGCCGAAAGGTACTCCAATCACCCTCTGGCTCGCGCAATAACTGACAAAGCGGCAGAAATGGGAATAGAGCTTCCAAATGGCCCCACCTCATCAAACTACGTTCCTGGTAAGGGCATGATCTCCGAACACGAAGGACAAGAAATCATAGTTGGAAACAACATTCTGATGGCTGAAAGAAATGTCAGGTTTCCAACCGACGGCAGAAGCCAGTCATTTTCCGCAAAAATCTCGAACTGGCAGTCCACCGTACTCGTCGCACATTCAGGAATGGTGTGCGGTATGATAGCAGTCTCTGACAAAGTGAGAGGAGAGAGCAAGAAAGCGATAACCGACCTGGAACGGATGGGAATCCGCACTGTGATGCTAACAGGAGATAATGAAGAAGTTGCAAAGGCGGTTGCGCAGCAAGTTGGGATTGAAGAAGTGCATGCAGGACTGCTTCCTGGAGACAAGGTCTCGTTTATCGAAAGACTGGTAGCGGAAGGTCGTAGAGTAGCTATGGTCGGAGACGGGATAAACGACGCTCCTGCGCTTGCTAGAGCAAACGTCGGGATAGGAATGGGCGCCGGAACTGATGTCGCCATTGAAGAGGCGGACATAGTTCTGATGACAAACGATCTCCAGAAGATTGCAGACGTCGCGCGACTGAGCAAGAAGGCATACCGGACAATAATGACAAACTTCTACGGAACCCTGACGGTGGACGGGGTTGGGGTGACCCTGGCGTTTCTCGGTTTTCTGAGTCCCCTGTTTGCTGCAGGAATACACGTTGTTTCCGAGCTCATCTTCATCCTGAATTCGGCAAGACTGATCAGATGAACGGTTTTCTATATTCGCACGCTGCTTCTGCGCCTAGTACACTGCTTTCTGCGGCATTGTCATAATTTAATATCATAAGCATGTTTTGCAAAGCAGGAAAGCAGTGAAATTGTATTGAGCAGAGTATTCAACGACGTGACGGAGCTGATCGGCAACACCCCATTGGTCAGGATAAACAGGGTGACGGGTCCAGACGACGCAACTATCTACGCAAAGCTCGAGTGGTACAACGCGGGCGGATCTGTCAAGGACAGGCTCGGGCTCTACATAATGGAGTACGCTGAAAGTGCGGGAAAGCTCGCAAATACAAAAGGCGGCGGAAAGACGATTCTCGAAGCGACCTCTGGCAACACCGGAATAGCACTTTCCATGATAGCCGCGGCCAAGGGCTACAAGATAGCCATAGTCATGCCGGAATCGGTCAGCGTAGAAAGAAGGAAGATAATCAGCGCATATGGGGCGGAACTCATTCTCTCCCCCGGTGCTAAGGGAACGGCGGGAGCAATCGAGCTGAAGCAGAAAATGCTAATGGACAATCCAGAGAAGTACGTTGACGTCGACCAGTTCAGGGATCCCGCAAACATCATGGCACACTACCAGACAACGGGGAGGGAGATTCTTGAACAGACAGGCGGTCGCCTCGACGCCGTCGTGATAGGAGTTGGAACCGCAGGCACCGGAGTTGGTACCTCCATGCGCATAAGGGAGACAAGGCCAGACGTGAAAATAATAGGCGTGACTCCAAAGCTAGGCGTGAGTGTTCAGGGCTTGAGGAATCCGCGCGAAGCATTTCCAACGCAGCTCTACAGAGCAGAACAATTCGACGAAGTCATAGAAATAGGAGATGAAGAGAAGAACGCAAGCTTCAGAATTGCTCGCGAGGTTGCTAGAAAGGAAGGCCTGTTGATCGGGATGAGCGCTGGTTCCATAATGTATGTTGCATTGAAAAAGGCAAAGGAACTCGGGAAAGGCAAAACGATCGTCGCCGTGCTTCCGGATGAGGGCGAGAGGTACCTTTCAACTAATCTGTACGAATGACATGGTTCGATCTGATGAAAGATCTATGCAAGATGATAGATTCGGCCCACGGCTGTGGCTGAAAAAGGGAAGAAGAGTGGTCGTTCAGATCTGCAGATGGTTTCCTCAACAAAGTGAAAATGGAAGCTAAATTTGCAGAACATAAATTCATTGAATTTGTGGAGACATGAAAGAAACAGGTCAGTGAATCCAGTGTAAGACAGACGCGTGAAGCGATCAAACGCTTTCTGGACATGAACAATGTTGACAACGGCTTTAGCTGAGCCAAGATCAACAAAATGATTGCGCGAAGCGAAGGTCGAATCGGGAGGACTCCCAGCACAGAGGAGATTAGACAGTATACTTTTTGGTTGATGGTGGTTGAACTTCATGCTTTGTCAACCGAAGACTACACAGTATCCGGTCAACTACTTTTGCAGACGCTCGATCCTACTCGTCTTCTGTCAAAAGAGTAGTACGAGCAAATGAATAACGCGTGAATCACAAATGTGCTAAAAGATCGGCATAGTCTCTCGAGATGCACCCTCAGTGAATGGAAATCCCACACAGACTCTCGGCAAGATGAAGATCAGAGCAAGTAGGCTAGCAACATCCGCTATCTGATCAGAGTTTTAACCTCACCGTCGGCAGATTGCTGGATCTGAACCGGGTTGAAGAAGTGTTGATCCACTTGTTGAAACAAGCCTATGGATGAACTGGATCTGTCACGGAGCAGGCCCTATCATTTACAATCATCTTTGCTGAGCAAGGTGTGCTTCTTGCAAAAGTGACATGTTCAACTCAACTCAGTCACTGTCGTAGTATTCATCGATGGTCATGCTGAAAAGCATCCACCGCAATCATCAATAGGCACTTTCCCCTCTAACAAGCTTAAAAAGCAAATACGCGGTGCGAATGTCTTCGTGCAAAGCGACGAAGTAGATCTCAAGATAGCCTCCAAAGTTGCTACAATTACACTCAATCGGCCGACTCATCTTAACGCGTTCACAATCCAAGCCGTGCACACCCTGAGTGCAGCGTTGAGAGAGTGTGAACAGTCAAAGGACGTCTCAGTGATAGTGCTACGAGGTGCAGGAGAAAAATCGTTCTCCACTGGTGCAGATATTGCATTATTCAAAGATTTCAAGAATAGTCGAGATGCCAAGAATTTCTGGGAAGTAGACGCTCCACAAGTTCATCGCTTCATTGAGAAGATGACTAAACCTGTAATTTGTGCGATAGATGGATACTGCTTAGGCGGCGGCCTAGAAATTGCTCTCGCATGTGACCTAACAGTAGCAACCAAGGATTCAAAATTTGGCTTTCCAGAAGTCAATATTGCGCTCTTGCCTGGATGGGGCGGCACGCAACGAATTACCAGAATTCTGGGTCGCCTCAAAGCAAAACAGCTCGTAATGCTTGGAGAAATGATAGACGCCGACGAAGCCTCTTGGCTAGGCATAGTGAACTGGGTTGTGCAAAGAGAAGATTTTGACATTTTTGTTCAGAGTCTCGTTTCCAAACTGACTCAGAAGAGTACACTTGTTTTAGCATATGCGAAAGACGTTATCAATCGAGCTTACGACCTGACACTGGAAGAAGGACTAGAATATGAGACCAACTTGGATACAAAATTAATGAATACCGAGGATACCAAAGAAGGTATACGAGCATTCCTAGAAAAGCGCAAGCCGAACTACAAGGGCGTGTGAAAAGGCAGCTGACAGAGACATGAACTTTTCACAGATCTTTAGATGGCATGCTCAGCGAACTCCTACGAAGATTGCCATTAACTTTGAAGACCAAGAAATCACTTACAGAGAGTTGGATGGTGCAGCAAGCCGCTTTGCTAATTCTCTTAGACGTGCTGGAGGAAATCCTTGCGACATCGCGGCAATTCTATTGTATAACAGACCGGAATTTTTGCTTACCGCCATAGCTGCCAACAGGGCTGGCCTAACATTTCTTCCGCTGAATTATAGACTCGCTCGTGAAGAGTGGGCCTTCATATTGGCTGACTCGAGTGCCAAGTTCATAGTCACGGAGAGCATATTCAAGAATGAAATAGATCTTATCCGAGACAGACTGCCCTACCTACAGAAATGTATTCTTGTCGATGGTCAACCTGACCTAAATTGGCAGAATTTCTCCGAATTTGTAAGAGAAGAGATTGTGAAATTCAGTGATTATGATCCGAAGCCAGATGAACTTCATCGTTTGATGTATACTTCTGGCACGACTGCGAATCCAAAGGGAGTCATGATATCTTACTCAAACATGTGGTGGAAGACTCTTGCGCATGCCATTGAATTAGAGAGCAAGAGGAGTGATATTGCGCTAGTCGCTGGGCCCCTTTATCATGTAGGCGCATTCGATCTTGCTGCATCGCATGTCTTGCTTGCAGGCGGTTCTTTGGTCATGCTGAGAAAATTCGATGCGAAGAAATGTCTAGACGCGATATCGAAACATCGAGTTACAGTCACGTGGCTTGCACCTTCCATGCTGAGTACACTGCTTCATCTCGAAGATGTATCTTCGTATGATTTGAGCTCTGTTAGGCTGATAATAGACGGTGGAGAGAAAATGCCAGAGCCATTGATTAGTAAGCTTTTGTCGGTATTCCCTAACGCATGGTATGCCGACGCATACGGTCTTACGGAAACGGTATCGGGCGACACGTTTGTCCCTAAAGAGTGCATGAGAGAGAAACTCGGTTCAGTTGGACTACCGACATTGTTTGTTGAGATCAAGATAGTAGATGAAGACGACAAAGAAGTACCTCACGAGTGTGAAGGTGAGATATTGATTCGTGGACCAAAAGTGTTCAAAGGATATTGGAAGAACGAGATGGCTACCAGTGGTGCGCTGAGAGACGGCTGGTTTCACACTGCTGATATAGGGCGTCTAGACAAAGATGGTTTCCTTTACATAACCGATAGGAAAAAAGACATGATAAAAAGTGGTGGAGAAAATATCTCATCCCTCGAGATAGAGAGAGTGCTATACCTTCATCCTGACATTATCGAAGCGGCTGTCGTTGGAATGAAGGATTCAAAGTGGGGCGAACTTCCGGTCGCTTTCGTTGTCACGAAAGGTGGTAAACATTTATCTGAACAACAATTGTCAGAATTCTGTCTCAACAAGATTGCCAAATTCAAGATTCCTAATAAATTCATTGCGTATAGCAAACCGCTACCTAGGAATCCTTCAGGCAAAGTGTTGAAACGCTTGTTGAGAGAAGAATTGGAGAGTCAAGCAACGGGTGCAACACTAGCGAAATAGAAGGAATCGCGGCTTAAGAACATGACAACCAGTTTTCACTTTGAAAGATTCGAGCCTTCGGATCTCGGGCAAGAAAGATCAATCGAAATGTATTCGACTATGCTAAAGATTCGCATTTTCGAGAATAAGGTGCAAGAGCTCTTTCAAAACAACCCCATTACAGGCGCCGTGCATCTTTGCACTGGTCAAGAAGCGATCTATTCTGGTGCGGCGGCAGCAATTTCGGTAAGCGATTATGTCA
>JAKAPU010000149.1 GCA_021806865.1 archaeon | reverse complement strand
ATCTTAGGCCCGGCGCATCACAAGCATCTGAAAGGCTGGATAGCGGAGTATGTTGCCCGTGTCTATGTAATAGAGAAGCTGATGAAAAAGCTGAATGAAAAACATAATGTAGTTCTTGGACACATACCAACGGTTTACGCACAATCTTTCGAGTTTCGCTTGCCAACCCTTGTTAACAATTTATTCGGTATCTTGCGACCGTGTCAGGGCGGTGTAATGGTGAGTCCAAACGACGTACTAACGATACACGAGTTTCTGGATAGAGGTAAATGGCTATTCACTCAATTCGAAAGACAACTATCACCTTGGCCCCCGCAGGAGAAAATCTATTTTTTACCTCCTTCTGATCTCGAAAAGCAATGTATCGCGGTACTTCAAGGCTACAGACCAGACTTCCTTTTCGTGGGTTTCAAGACTGAGAAGATGACTTTAACAGCAAATTTTGAACGCCGGGATGTTGCGATTGAATCGGAAAGATTGACTCCCGAGAAGGTCTACTTTTTTGAAGTAAAGTCATCAGACAAAATAGCTTCAAGATCGTTCACCCCAAACCAAAGAAAGGTTCGGGCATTGACGAAAGATACCGCGGATATCGAAATGTGCGTCATAAATATTCCTGTCGATATACAGACTTCCTTTGTATACTCTCTGCTCTCCCAAATCCCAACTAGGAGTTGATTGAGCAATTGGTTCGTTTGTACATGGACGTGGAGACCTATCGCCCCAATAGCGCCAACGCTTTCGTAGACGAAAAGATAATTCTCATCGCATTACTGAAGGATGAATCACCGTTCACCAGTGATAGCCTCAGAAGAGATCCCGAGATAGTCACTTTTCCCGTTGATCGGCTTTCTTCCGAAAATGAAATTCTGAAACAGTCATTAAAGTATGTTCGCGATATGCGTTCTCAATACCGTTTCGTTGACGTTATTGGCTTCAACATTTTGCGGTTCGATATTCCGTTAATAATCTCGAAGGCAGTGGATAGCAAGATAGACAGCGTGGCAAATCTTTCTAAACTGTGGAATGATAACTTTAGTGCTGATCATTTTCAGTTATTGCTCCCTACCAACAATCGATTGTTCAAAGGGCTACGCTTGGATAATGTTGTGAAGAAGGCGAAGGAACTGGAGCTGTCGCCAAAACCACCTGATCCTTACGGAAGTAGTAAGGACATCAAGAGCCTATATGACCAAGGAAAGACAGACGAGATTGTGAAGCACTGTGTCGCAGACTTGAGAATCGTTAGATGGTTAGACCTTTACGGAACACGGGCATTGCTACGCTTGGCCGTTAGAAACGACACTCCGATGTTCTACAACTAGTAACTCTCCGAAAAAGACATCTCTACTGCTTTTCTTTCTAGGGATTCGCTTAATACTGTTAGCACACCAGCGGGACCAGTTACAATCATTCAATTCAAGCTCTCACTTTAGCCATTACTTTAGGGAGACTTTACCCGATTTTTTTGCATTTATTCGCTCCTCACGGCCTTTCGCTCACTTCGCTCGCTCCCTCCTCCATTTGCTCCTACGCTCGTCCTTTCGCCTTCACCCTTCTAACGAAGGGCTCGCTCGCTATCCACTCGCAGGGGTTGTCGGCTGCTATGGTCTCGCCAAGAGGGCGGACTAAAGGGGGAAGAATTGAACTGATTTGAACAAAACAAGTCGCTTTTGGGATACACTAGGCTCAGAGGTGTTAAACGGTGCTAAGAGGGAGTTGGGACGTCGCGATGGAATACTTGATCTAGCAAGACATCCAACGGGTCTTTTTCTTTCTCTTCCGATCTATCGACTCCCTCGGTGCTTCTAAGGAGGACATCAAGCGCATCGAATGCAGTTTTGCGTGGCGTATTCAAAGTAAATTTCTTGCAGGAAATGCAATACGAGCCTAGCTTTTCTACCCCGAGTTCTCCCTTTCTAGATTGCACATACAGGGGAAGCAGAGTCTTGCTATGCTCCGCTGGACACTCTCTCAACCTCATCTTCGAGCTTCGGATCGTCTCAACGACACTCTGGGTGTAATCTATCTCTGTCTCGGAGATCAGTCCAGAATCTACACAAGGCTTGACTACTTGTTCGAAGATGAGAAACTCGCTGCCTGCGACCCCTGCCTTCTTCCTGAGCCTATGGATCAAGCGATCCAAAGTGAGAGACCCGTCATTCAAAACAGACAATATTGCGTTTGGACCATTTCCAGCAGTTCCATTGCGGGAGTAGACCTTCGTCTTCACTGGAATGAGCGGATCAGTCCTTCTCCTCCAAAGGCATTTTCTGCACAGCATGAAGATCTTTTCCCAGCAACGCTTTCCTTCCGGAAGAGTAACTACGGCGTAGACTGCCCTCTGTTTTGTAGCTGCTTTGCAGTTTGGGCACCATCCCCACGGCCCATGCGGAACTGGCCTCCGATCTCCAAACTTTTTCCTCCGCCGTGCGTTTTTCGTTTCATCATTTCTCCCAGAGGAGCCTCTTCTCTTGTGCCTTGCTCTGTAATTCTTATCGCGTATAGCCTGTAATTCGGCTCTCGTTAGCGGCCTTATTCGCATTCCAGATCATAATCTTGATATTTCTTCATCTAGGATGGTGAGCCACGTACCAAGCTTCGCGCAGTACTCTTCAGCTGAAATGAAATCCTGTTCGTTTCGTACGACAAGCTCAAGCATCGACCCTTCGGGAAGCATCTTCTGCAAGAGTTTCTTCAGGCGGCGAAGGTCTACACTCTTTACCAAGACCGCCTCGCTTCTCGTCAGGGTCATAAGCTATGAGTTCATGTGCACCATTGATTTATGGCTTGGTTTTTGTGCACCCAAATATCCATAAATATCCAGACTCCATATTTCCAATCCAGCTAGATATGGTTCAAGAGAAGAGTAGAAAGCCAACGACTCCTGGTAGCTTCTGGAACGCGACAAACAACAGGAAGAGGCAGGCCATCTTATTCTATCTTGGAAAAGATCCCCTTCGTCCGAAGAGGTTCAACGAAATCTTCGACAACTTGAGGGGAATATGCTCCAGCAAGCACACGCTCGTCGTCTACCTTCGGCAGCTGGTGAAAGAAGGAGTAATAGCGAGGAAACAAGTGAGCAGGCGGAACGTCGAGTACTTTCTCAAGACAAGCGGATACAGAGTAAAGAAATTGACTTTAGAGTGCGGCCAGATGCCAATCAAACTAGCACCTACTAGTGAAATAAGGCTCGCATTAGTTTTGATAGGAGAGGACAGGAGGGAGTACGTCCCCAGCGATCTTTTGCCTTTGTTATTCTCGAAGGAGTGGGTGTTCTACGATTCGAAGCACCCGCACTTCAAGTACAATTATACCAGAGAGGGAATCGAGTTCTTGCGGTCTCGCGGCATCTACGTGGAAAGATGGGACTGGCTCTCAGGGTTGGACGATCTCTTGAGTGAAAAGGAGCTTAACGAGTTGAGAAAGCGCAAAGAATTCGTTCCAGTATTCGGGAAACAACCAGAGTATGATCAGGAAGAGCTCCAAAGATCACTGGACGCTGCTAAGCTCGGAAGGGTCAAGGAGTTCAGCGTGACATTCAGCGACGGAAGAACTAGAGAGATCAAGACGGAATCCTGATTATTGCGTCTCCGTCCGGCAGAGCTGCCACGTACTCAAAGCCTTGACCGATGAATGACTTTACCTCTCCGATTGGTACGACTCTTTGCCTGTTCCCGTTGTTCACCATTGAGCCTAGTAATTTCTCTCTGACGGTCTTCAAAACATCTTCCTTTGACATCGACGCAACGTCCATACTTTCGATCTGTCCTTCTGGAATTCCTGCGAGCGAAAGAAACTCTTCCTTTACGGTCTGCTTGATTTCGTCTTTGCCGAGTTCAGAGCTCTTCGTCGATAGGATAGGTTCGCATTTCTTGTACGATTTTCTCATTTCTTCTATCATCGTTGGCGGTAATCTTCCCTTGTTTGTGGAATAGCGAGCTTCAATGTCTCCCTTGTGTCCCATCACAAATTGGAGAAAAGGGTGGGAGATCAAGCCCTTGGACTCTGCCACGATCATGTTTGTGTCTGCGTATGACCTCAGGACGTAGGGTCTCCACGAATAGCCTGCCTTGATTATTGCTTCCTTGATGTCCCTAGTTACCAAAGAAGTTCGCAAAAGTGGGTTTGTCTTCTTGACTCCTCTGGGATCAAACGCTAGGACTGGCGAATCTGGTGTTAGTTTCTCCTTGTACTTCTTCGTTCGTTCATGCAAATACTCGTTGATGTAGGTGATTGCTTCCTCTCCGACAAATGTGAAGTACTGGTGTCTTGCCTTGCTGAGTGGACTCCGCACTCGCAGAATTGAAGGAATATTCTTCTTGTCAAACGAAAGTCCCTCGCTCGTTATCTTTGCTTCTATGAAGTCCTGCAATCTGATTCCGTCTGTTCCTGCGAAGCTGCCTAGACTTTCAGGTCTTAATCCGCTGAACGCCATCAAAGCGATTGAAACTCTGGCTCTTGGTGAAGCCATCCTTAGAATTCTCGATAGTTCCTCTTTGCTCGGTACCCTCTCGTCGGCAATAGTTGGCGTTTCCGACTTTCCTCTGATGTTAACTTTGAGCTTTACCTCAAGGTTGTTGTAGGATAGCCACGAAAGAATAACCTTCTTGAACCGCTCAATGTACGAGCCTGCCTTTCCCTCTCTTTCCATCTTCCTAACAAAGTCCGTAAAACCGTCTCGAAACCTCTTTGAAGGAGCGTCTTTGAGTATCTTTTTGGGTGTCGTACCTAGGAGATCACAGTACAATCCCATAGTCCTCAGATAGACTTCTGCCGTGATTAGCGAGTTGGCAGAAAGGTTGTCGTGCCATCTCCTAACGTCTTGATCTTCCAAAAGACCGCTGTACTTGCTGCTCATAGTCCAAGGTATCAGTAAAGAGCGATTCTATTAAGGGATTCGCTTATAATTATCAGCGGGCCCGGTGGGATTTGAACCCACGACCTTCGGCTTCGGAGGCTTGCGTTACTGAAGTATCAACGCCCTAATCCATGCTAGGCTACGGGCCCAAACTGTAAGCCTAATTGCTGAGTCTCTTGAGTCTCTCCACTATTCTCGCGATCCCTGTATCCATCATGTATGGTCCCAGTCTTGGCCCCTTCTCCACGCCGAGCAGAGCTCGGTACAGTATGCGAAATAGATCGGAAGGCTCCACACCACCGGACCTTGCGGACTCGAAAATCGTCGATTGGATTGCCTGTGCGTCATTAAGTACCTCTATCTTTGTAGCTACCTCGCGGACAAGTTGCTTCTCGGATTGAGTGAGTTCGACTACGGTCTCCTCGAGTGCAAACTCCTTTGACCAGTTAATCGCATAGCGTATGCGCTGTCTGATACCTTCGTCAATCTGGCGTGCCGCTTTATAGTCAATGAGTCTTTTCGCTATGTACTCGTCTGCGTTTTCTGAGGGAGCCACCGAAGCTAGCTCGACCAGCAACCTGTAGGGGATGTGTTGTGACGGAGCACTGGGTGGCTTGGACATGTTCGAGTAGTAGTACAAACCTCTGAGGCGTGCTTCTTTCAGCTTGTTCACCTCCTTCACCTTGCCAAAGTACACATCTTCAAGTGCGTCGTACTCGTCCATGTACTGGGGCACGTCTTCTTCGGAAATGTTCCTTGCCCCGATTATCCTCTTGTAGTAGACAAGCATCAGAGATTGCGGACTGGCAAGAGAGAGCCATTTCTGAGGAGTGACAAGGTTTCCGACCGATTTGGAGATCTTCTTGCCTGCCTTGTCCTGAAACAGCTCGTACACGACATGATACGGATGCGGAAAGGAAAGAATATTGTCAGAGATCCAGTCGTTTATCCTGACCGAATCCGTTAGCTCCTTTCCGTGAGCCTCGAATCTGATGTCGAGTGCTGCCCACCTTGCTGCGAATTCCACCTTCCATGAGAGTTTGCCTTCACCTTTGATGATGTCTGCAGAACCTTCGTAGCCACAGCCTTCGACCCATCTTTTTCCAATCTCATCACCGCTGCACTTGTAGTAGACTCTCTTTTCTTCGGGAACGTACTTGTAGGGTCTTGCCACGTTGAGCCTTCCACACTTGGAGCACTGTGGGAAATAGGGAAGTGATTCAAGGTATTTCTTCTGTCCAGTAAGCTCCTCAATCTTTTGGCCAATTTCATCGGCATTCCTTAGAATTAGATCAATTTGCTTGACGAGAAGCGCAGATTTGTAGGTGATGTAACCGCTCTGGAAAGTGTATTTAGCACCGATCTTGTCAAGCCCGTCAAGTAAAAGTAAGCTCATATGCTCGCCGTATGATCTGTGACAATCAAATGGATCCTTGATTTCCGAGACAGGTCTTCCGATTTCGTTTGATAGCCATTCGGGCAGACCCGCAGGTACTTTTCTCAGAGCGTCCATGTCGTCCGAGTACGCGACCAATTCAGAGTGAAATCCTGCCTCTTCCAACGCCATCTTAACGCCGTACGCTCTAGCCGCATCGCCTAAGCTACCAATGTGGGGAAAGCCAGAGGCCCCTAGTCCAGACTCAACTCTAATGTTTGAGAGGCTTCTTCCGAGCTCCTTCTCTCGCTCGACTACCTCG
>JAKAPU010000014.1 GCA_021806865.1 archaeon | reverse complement strand
CCGATCGCTACCCAAGTCGTACTTTGGAGACTTTGCGTAGTTGGAGACCTCGTTCGTGAACACATCTTCGAGAAATTCATATCCGTCGATGACGCCCTGCAAGTCTATTCCTGGCGTCTCAAGCTTTGTCACGTCCTTGCTTCCGGTTGCGATTAGAACAGCATCGGCACCATCGGATAAGAGATGCGTAATCATCACATCTTGTCCGACCTTAATCCCGGTCTTGAGAGTGACTCCGTTGCTGGTAACTCTTCGAATCTCGTAGAGCAGTACATCCTTGGGCAAGTGATAGTCAGGTATTCCATACCATGCGGTACCTCCTGGGCTCTCTGATTCCTCATAGACGACTACGGAATGTCCATATCTGCTGAGGAGCTCGGCCGCTGCCACTCCGGATGGACCTGCGCCAACTATTGCAACGTGCTTTCCTGTATCGGCAGCCCGTGCCCGATCGGGCTGTCTTTTTTCATCCTGTTCCCAATCAGAGACGAATCTCTGAATCATACCAATGGAAATTGGCTGCCCGTCCCATCTCATAACGCAAGCATCTTCGCAGAGACCTTGAAGTTGCGGACAGCATCTAGCAGTGACACCGACTAGTGGGTTTGTTTCGCGTATCCTGTGGTATGCTGTTGCGAAATCCTTTCTCGAGACAGCTTCGCACATTCCCCTCACATCCATTTGAACGGGACATGCGTCGATGCACACTGGGGTGCCGCACAAGAGACACCTACTGGCTTCTTGGACAACCTGTTCTCCAGTATAGAGTTGTTGCACTTCGGAAAAGTCCTTCTTTCTCACTTCTGGATCGGATTTGGGAAATGGGAAGGGACCAATTCTGTTTGGCTTTACTTGGGTGCTCAATCGACATCTTCACCAAATCAGCATTTCATATGCTCGAATAGACCAAGTAGCAGGCAACAGAGACTGGCAGAGCAATGTCGCTTAACTCATCCTGAAGCGTTACTTTGTGGCCCCTCTGCCCAAGTCCGATGAACTCCCCCACTTCGACACCACGATGCTTCCGTAGCTTGTTCCATGTCTCTGCGTCGATTTCAGAATGACTGCCATAATCCAAGTGATCCATTCTGCAAATGAATCGTTCTCCTCGTACATGAGATGCTGGTGTTCTGCCTTCTGGGAGGCCTGCTAGCAGGTACATACTATTACGATGAAAGAAAACATGATACTTGATTTTCAGTACCTCTTTGTTCTCGTTTGCGCTTCTAAAGGTTAGAGAAAAAGGTCTAATTTCCCTGTCTACCATGCGGCTCACAACCAGATTCAGACCAGTCTTGCTTCTAAGAACGAAGTCATTATCATTCGATTTAAGCAGCTTCGCAATCTGATCTCCATTCTCCGAGACTAGCCAGGAATCACGGTCCTGGTTTCTAATCCAGTATTCAATCGTCGCTAACATCCCTCCAACAAAGATCATTTGTAATTGTATACGCGAGAGGTCCTGCTTCGCAAGCTGACATGCTTGTGTTTTAAGTGATTCCACAGGCAGAATTAGGGCGTCCGATATTTACACAACGTTATTATGACTCCATAGGAATCCTCTATTCCTATATGGTCTCTGAGCTAACTGTCTACATACTTAGCTCAATCGGAATCGGAAGCCTTTGGCCGATCCTCTGGTATGCTCGAGGTTACTCGACGAGGGAGACCATTTCAGTGCTTTTTGCTTTGGACATAGTGGTAACAATCGAGGCAGCTTTCTACTCTAATATTGTATTGATAGCCATACTTCATGTAATCACGATTCCAGCTTTCTTTGCAGTACTTTACATCGACCTAATGAGGCAGCAGAATTCAGAATTCAAGTGCTTCCTTTGCGGAAGGCCCATTGAGCAAGGCGAAGAAATCACTGTGATTCAAAGAGTCTTAGGAGGTAGAAAGAAGAACGCTTCAGTTCATAAGAAATGCATTGATGTTGATCGAAAGGACAAGAAGTCGTTTTCCAGAAACCGATTCAGAAATGGCATTCCGAAGTAGCCGCACATGACGGCCTATTCACCACTGACGCAAGCATCTAGCTATCGAATCTCTGTGTTCAGTGCTCTTGTATAACTGCCATCGATTCTCTAAGCTGCTTTGCCTTACGTCTTTGTTCGCCCCTCGCGAGCCCTCCTTTTCTTGCAACGCTTCTTCTGGTCTCATCAGAGGCTGCCTGTAACCCGCGCCTTTCGTGAGGGGCTTCTCCACCTGCTTTGGCTACTCGTTCTCTGGTCTCATTCGTAGCCGATGCTAGCCCGCGTCTCTTGCGGATCTCAATGTTGGACATCGGAGCCATCCTCATTGTAGTATACGGCATAAAGGAATATTTAGTAATTGTGAAAGCAAATTCCATAGAATGATACGCTGAAAATTATTACTTTTCTCATGGAGCTAGTTTTGCCTCACAAATGAGCGTCGGTCTGCTTGATTTACAATAAGACTCCTTCTGGGTTAAGTCAAAAAAGAGGACAGAGTCTCGCACCCGCCCGAAAATTCCCTTGAGTAGTGGTCGTGCAGGAAATCAAGTAACCCACGATGATTGATGTCCGGAGAGCACCCTCCGGATCATTTCACATATTGAGGAACACTGACTTCATCAGGCTTCCAGTCTACAAGTTTGCCGTGGTTGTACTCATTGTAGGCTGATAGGTCCAGAAGGCCATGTCCGCAATTGTTGAAGACGATGATCTTCTTCTCGTTCCTCTTCCTGCACCTGATTGCTTCATCGATAGCGTATCTCAGACCGTGAGCAGATTCCGGAGCGGTTATGATGCCTTCCGTCTGAGCGAAGATCCTTGCAGCCTCAAACACCTTCGTCTGAGCAAATGATGTTGAGTTCACCACTTTCTTGTGAATCAGAAGGGAAAGACTCGGTGCTTTTCCATGATATCTCAGTCCGCCAGCATGAATTGGAGGATTTGCAAACTTGTGTCCAACGGTATACATCTTGACAAGCGGGGTCTGCTCCGCAGTGTCTGCGTAATCGTATGTGAATTCTCCTCGTGTGGTGGATGGCACCGCTGACGGCTCGCACGCCATGAACTCAGTGTGTATCTTCTTCTTCAGCTTCTTTCGCACAAACGGATAGATGAACCCTGAATAGTTCGAGCCGCCTCCGATGCATCCACACATGACATCGGGCACTTTGTCTAGTAGCTCAAACTGTTTCTCGACCTCCAGCCCAATTATAGTCTGGTGAGCCAGCGCATAGTTGAAAGAGGAGGCAAGCAAGTATCTCGACCCTTCTGTGGCAAAAGTGTCTTCGATTGCTTCGCTGATAGCTATTCCCAGTGAGCCCGGATGGTTCGGATCTTCTTCAAGTAACTTCTTGCCTGTCTTTGTGTTGCCACTTGGCGACTCGATGACCTCAGTCCCGTATGTTTCCATCATTATCTTTCGGCCCGGTTTCTGCTGTGAGCTTACACGGACCATGTAGACTCTTGCAGGAAGTTTGAACCAGGAGCAAGACATTGCAAGTGCCGACCCCCATTGCCCCGCACCAGTCTCTGATATGGCGAGTTTCAATCCCTGCTTCTTTGCGTAGTAGGTCTGTGCCAGTGCACTGTTAGGCTTCATACTCCCAACTGGAGAAAACTGCTCTGCCTTGTAGTAGATTTGTGCTGGCGTGCGCAGGAACTCTTCCAGACGCTTTGCCCTAACGAGGGGCGAAGGTCTTGGAAGCCTTCTGTATGCGTCCCACACGGCCTCTGGAATGTCAAACCATCTTTCTTCAGAAAACTGTTGCTTCACAACTTCCTTTGGAAAAAGTTTCTCGAATTCTTTCTGCCCCATCGGCTCATGAGTATGCGGATTCAGCATCGGGGCAAGTTTTTCAGGAAGGTCCGGTACAATGTTATACCATTGTCTCGGCAATTCTTCAGGATCTAGATACACTGCATAGTCTTTGTTCACGAAACTTTTCGATGGCACAACAATCGGCGATATTCGACTTCATTTAAGTTTTCATTTGGGCGAGAATGCCTCGAAAGACGCCTGTAAAGATCAAATAGCAGTCGAAGTGAGGCGCCGGAATTGTGACGCAAGATGCCAACGTAATGTGCTGTTTCGAAGGCAATAGAATTCACAGAAAACCATAAGATTAAACTTTCCTTTCATTCTAAACTAGAAAGGAAAGACATGTCAGAAGCAGGGATCGAGCTGTCCAGAAAAAGCGATAGGTTTGATGAGCTTGAACCAGGTGCTCATTTCGCACACGTTTTCGAATCCAACTCTGACAAACAGAAGAAGCTTTTCGCGCTGTGCTCGGATTGCGTTGGAAAGAAGAACGCCTATTTGTTGTACATTGCTGGAAAGCAAGGTGTCAAAGGCATCCGTCTATCGCTGAAAGATGTGGGCTTCGACGTTGCCTCATATGAAAGAAATGCCCAATTCAAGATAGTGGATTCCGAGCAGTGGTATCTGAATTCAGGTCGCCAGACCTCATTCAAATCATTCGACGAAATATACGCCGAAGTACTTGAAATTTCAAACACAGCAGCAAGAGGTGGTTTCTCAATGGCTGTTGTCATATCTGAAACTGACATGCTCGTAAGAAAGGGCCACTATGCTGCGTACAGAGATATGGACACAAGACTGGCCGATAGGCTTCGAGACCTCAATATTGGACTAGTATGCGTCTTCGACAAGCGAGAGCTTCAAGCGGCAGGAATCCCGAACGCATTGGGCGAAGTATCAGGGTATCATTCTGTACTGATTTGATCATTGAAAGTCCGGAGGGAGCATTCCGTTGGCTCGGAGCCACTCTACCTGCGACACGGTGTATCTCCAGATTATGTCGCATCTGTCTGATTCCTTGAAGTCCCAGGGAACAAGCAATACAATGTCGCCGAGGCGAATCCAAACACGTCTTCTGATCTTTCCACGGATCCTTCCGAGACGAGTCTTTCCATCAGCACATTTTACCATCAAGTGATCGCTTCCGACCAATTTGATCACTTGCCCATACATTTCTCCTTCTTGGGCCAGCACCATTTCCTTAAGCTGGGCTTCGTTCAGAACCTTTCTCTTCCCCAAAATCTAATCACTGATTTGCCTCGGTGTAATCCTTCTTAGTCCAGTTTTTCAGGATGCTTCTTTAAAACCTTGCTTGAGGGAGAAGTGAATACCATTCAGACAAAGTCAAACACTTGTTTGCGAAGAGGAGATGGTGGATAGTCCTCGTATTTCAGCTCGTCGCTCCATTCGGCACGAAGCCAAGCTTTGAATACGTCTCTTTCTGATTGGGTTGCGCTATCGTTTTTCACGATCCTGTATTCGAACCCGGGTTTGGCTGATAGTTGGGCCCAACTCTCCTTCAGAGCTCCATCTCTTGCCGTTGTGATTCTAACACGAGTGCCGGGTTTGCGGTTCGAAAGGTACAGACCTAGTCTCGCGCTGTCGACACGCATTCCATCAATACCTATCAACTCATCACCAACAGAGATGCCTGCTATCTCGGCTGGCGCGGCGATGAGTGTGTTGGTGACTGTGACTCTGCCTGTGTCGTTCTTGATCTTGACTCCAAGAAATCCTTGTTCGGCAGGTCTCGACTTTGGGATAAGTTTTAGGCCTGCATAGGCAAGGTACCGTTGGAATTCAACTGGCTGCTTTCCTTTGACTCGTTTTTCGTATATTTCTGTTGTGATGTTACCACCAGCAACTTCGTTGCACGCAGCTTCGAACTCCTCATCTCGATATCCTCTGCCTTTCTTCAAATAGGTCCTCTCATAAGCGAGACGCATCACATCATCTAGGTTCTTTTTGCAGCCGGTACTTCGAATGATTTCCAGATCGAGCATCCAGCCGATGATAGCACCTTGTGTGTAATAGGAACAGAGAGCGTTGAGCGAATTTTCGTTTGGTCTATAGTGCTTGATCCACGAGTCAAAACTCGCCCCCTCTGCGCTTTGCCACTTGCTGCCGGTCAGCGACACCATAAGGTTGACGTTGGAGCAAAATGCATCGAGATAATCGGGCACAGTGTAAATACCTGATCGACGAATAAGCAAATCGTCATAATAGCTGGTTATGCCTTCCGCCACCCACAATGACTTGGTATAGGTTTCGCTCGAGTAGTTGAAAGGACCTAGGCCTTCGGGTCGCATTCGCTTGCCGTTCCACGCATGAAAGAATTCGTGACTGAAAAGTGAGAGCATCTGCTTGTACTCTTGCTGCGGTTCAAGTTTATAGAACGAAGCCATACAGTGTGTGCTATTCAGATGCTCTAAACCACCATTCTTTTCATCTGTAAAATCTATAAGAAATGCGTAACGTCTGTATGGTATTTGACCGATCACTGCAACTGTCGTCTCTGCAATTTTCTTGAGGTCGGAAACAAATGCCGCTTTATCGAATGCCCTTTTGGAGTAAATGGAAACGTCGTGATTTACTCCTTTCACTTGAAATGTATGAATTGTTTGGTTGCCAACTTCAATTGGAGAATCGACCAGTGTGTCAAAGTCTTGCGCCTCGAATGTGGGAAGAGAATCGATGGAAGAAATCGCTTCTAATCCTGTGGAGATTACTTTCCATTCTGCATTCTTGTCTATCGATAGCAGAATTCTTTCCTTCTCAAGACCTTCGACAAACATAAACACGCTGCAACCATTGATCACAGCATGCAAGTCGTCGAGGTAGCTTGTGTCAACGGTGTATTCGAAAGCATAGACCAGGTATCTCGCAACAACACTCCTCGAACCTCCTATCTTCACGACCCAAGTGTTCTTCGAAATCTTTGACGTGGCTAGCTCAATTCGATTATCCGCATCGAATACTTGAAAATCCAAGACGTTACGTGCAAACTCTCTTACCAAATATGAGCCGGGGGTCCAGACAGGCATAGTAAATCGGAGCTCATCTTTGTCGACGTCTGTTACCTTAATCGTAACTTCAAAATAGTGAGAACTGGGTTTTCTCATTGAGATTGTATAATGGAGTTTGGCATCAACCATAGAATCTAGAACACTTTATGAGCTATTTATGGAGAATTTGAGTGCCAGTTCTTTGAAGAAACGAAACACTCCACACGCTAGGCTAGAACTTGGCTCACAATTCGGTCCTTTCTTTGTCTGCTCTCGGCTGACGGCGTAGCACTGGCATAGACTTGCTCTTCAGATCCTTTCTTGTTCCAAGACTCTTCCCTAACCAATTGCGAACATCATAGAAATACTCGTTTTCGTAAGGGCAGGAAGACACACAATCTCCAACTCCAATGCACTTGTGACTCTTGAATTCTCCTTTCGAAATGAAGTTGCTAGGAAGGTCCGTTAATCCGACCGGACAAGCCTTCGCGCAATCTTTGGTCTCACAGGAAACGCACCGATTTGGATCGCGAACCTTCAATTTGAAGAACCCGAGCCTTCCGACTAGACGATTGAACAAACCCCAGTGACACATTCCTGTGGTGACGCAACCATAGACTCCGATGAATGGCATTGCAAGAAAAATAATGTACCAAAGAAAGTCAAAATAGAAGATGTACAGAAATGTAGCGACATCCCCTCCATAAATCGTGATATTGACCATGTGGATTGAATTCATATACGAAGTGAGGGATGCCACAATCAAGGATACAATTACTGAAGACGTGACTACCTTGTAGATGTTGTTCATCTTGCTTGTCAGCAATTTTTTTCCAGCTTTGGAAGTCCTGTTGAATATCTTGAGCGAGTCGGGAAAAGTGCCCTGGTACATCAACGACGCCGAGCAAAACATCGAGCAAACCTGTCTCCCGCCAAAGAGAAATGCGAGAACACCGCTGATTAAGTACGTTATTGCGATCGCGCTTATGAAGGCAGGAGCAAAGGCTCCAGAGGTGCCGATTCCCATATTCCATCCTACGAACGGAATCCGAGGTAACGCTGAATCGGAAATGAGAAAGTACGGGAAAAAAACAGTGTACACCGCATACGCAAGTATGACCAAGACAAGACGAATTCTTGTTTCAAGCTCGCGTGTCTGGAATATCTTGAAGACAATCAAAGCTCCCATTTCAGCGCCCATCATGACCAAATACCATGCAGAACCAGTGACCGAAGCGAACATCGATAGGAAGTCATACAGCAATGCGGAGATTCTCGAACCGATTGATCCGGTTATTGCAACGAATGGAATGCTTGATATGAAATTGCTGCCGTAGTATACAACATCTATTAAACCACCCATGAAGAACTCTGCAATAAAAGTTGACAGAAGAAATGAGAAGACCCACTTTGGACTGGATGCCCACGACTTCGACTCAGAGTCGCCGAATGATCGGCGAGATAGGATCGCGTTGAAGTAGAAAGCCATTTCCAAAACAATCGCAATAGCAAACAAAGTATAGATTCCATAAGCAATCCAGACGAAGAGACCTGCCATCATTAGGGCGTAAACCCATAGAACTCTGAGAAAGTAAGCAGAGATTTGCTTGCCAACCAGCTTGTTTCTGTATAGATACTCGTAAAAGAAAACGAAAAGTGTAGCCATGAGCCCGCTACTGATGTATGTGCTTGAAGACTGCCATAGTTTCGAATGGAGCGAAGGAGGAGAGAAAAGCATCACTGCCGCTTGAAGCGCGAGGACAATCGACAGGCTCTTCGGGGCATCTCTTTGTAGCATAATTATTGTTAGGCCCATTTCGATCGCCATGATGAAGATGAACCAGTAGGAACTCACAACTAAGCCAAAACCATACACTAATCCTTCAAACGTGACGCCGGTGATTATCGCAGTGTGTTCTGATGCAAGAACAAACGCCCATCCCATTAGAAGTTCGTTGAGCAATATAAGACCAATCGTAGTGGCCTTCCCTAAGTTGGATCGCGAGAGATGAAGAGAATGTCCTTCCTCAGGTTGGATTGTCTTGCTATGTTGCGAGGAGTACCTAAGGATGGCCAGTACTCCGGCTGTCATTATCGCCATGCCTGCGCCTAACGCAACTTCTAAGCCATACAAACTCGAATTGACGATGTAGATCAATCCGGTTGCTGTCATACTTGCTAGAAACACGACGAAGTATATCACGTAGGCATTCGAAATCGTGATTGACTTTTCTAGACTGACTTCTTGGATGCCTCCTTCAACATTTGCAAGTGACTGGCCGGATATCCAATATTTCAAAACGATGAGTATTCCGAAGGTCATCACTATCATATTCAGAGCGACGGCCTCTACAATCGCAAGCGTGGACGGGTTCAGCAGATACATGTCCGCACCAGCAAACATACTCGCCATCATGATCAGAAGGAACAGCGCATACGCGCTGTCCACCGATGACTTTGCTTCGCCAGACTTTCTCACAATCCACGCAACGGCGTAGGCCATTGGCAGAGCAACGAGCCAAAGGATCAGTTGATCCAATTCCTTCCACCTAACAATTCATTGGAACTGAGCAGCAGCCAACTTTCGTTTCAGTCCAGCCATTGAATCAAGATTGAGCTTTAACGCAACCGCTGTCGCAGGGGGAAAGACGAAATAGGTGACGTAGTATGCGATGATTATCGATGGAGAAGCGAGCGCAGTAGCTACAGGCGCGGCGAGAAGTGCTATGAAGATCGGGAGCGAAAGGCAACAAGATGCTCCACCAACGACACCTATGATGGGTAGAGCAAAGTAGGCCACCGATCTTCTTTGAAGCGTACAAACGTTTTTGAGATCAAAAGCGCTCATCACATTAGAAGTAACCAGAACAGCGATTATTAGGGCAAGCGAGATACTGTAAAGCGAAAGCTCCAGTCCGAACATTGGAGGAATTGTGATTGCTATGCTCGGGTACACGAACATACTGAAGATGGAATCAAGCAATGACGGAGGATAGATTGGAATTGACGAGAGGACGGCCGAATATTGAATTGGGAAAGAGTATTGATGAGGCAGGAAAGCTGCAACTATTGCTTCTAATATGAAACCATAGACAAGAAGGTGCACGCTTATGTAAGAAACGAAGACACCCGCGCTCTTTCCTGACCGAGAAATCGAATCTGTGAAAGATTCGAAGGCGCCTAAGAGTAGATTCCGGAAAGAGATGGCAAGGATAGACATCCAGAATATCAGGGAAGCCAAAGTAAGGTAGGGATTGAAACCTGTAAGTTGCTGATCGTAATATGCGGAAAACGACAACACCACACTAATTGCGATTGCGATTAGCGAAAACGTAGTGACGCGATCCGCTCTCACAGTAACCACGCGGCATTCCTCTCACACAACGTTTGTAATGATTTTCATCCTAGGTGACCGCTTTTGGTGCTACAAGCAGGGTTTGCTTCTTGCACGTTGAAGGCAATCTACGCATGCCTTCTTTTTGCTTCGTGAGAAACTGGAAAGTCTTTTTTTAGTTTCGCTTTCGATGCTATGTAGATTCAAAGCAATGCCCCTTCACTGCCCATTCTGCCACGCGCCTGAGGATGAGCGACTTGACGCAGTTGACGAAAAGGGGGAAGGTACGTTGCTAGTCATGTTTGACTGCCCGTTCTTCTTCAAGTTTCCGACTAGTGCACGCGGAACAGACGAATCGATGCAAAGATTGTTGGATGCTTGGCGGTCTGAAGACGGTGAATCATGGCTTAATAGTGTCGGCCCGGTTATGAAAGCAAGAGAGTTGCGCAACATCGAAAGATATCAGGAATCAATCAAGAAGCAACCCCTAACTGAAAACTAGATTTGAAAGATTCTTCTCTAGACCTGATTTCGTAGATATGTTCTTGATTCCAGCCTGAGCTGCAGCAATTCTTGTTTCGACATCAACATGAGAATAATATCCAAGTACCTGTGCCCCAACATTTGAACAGAGACTGGCGATAGATGCTAATTCAGGTCTGCAGTTTGCAAGATCTAGTACAACGAGCACACGTTTTGGGCTAGAAAGCATGTGCTTCAATTCTTCGGTGGAGTCTGCTATTGCAACAGATGCTCCTGACTGGCTACATATCTGCTCTATTTTAGCCCTGAAGAATAAATCGTGCACTTTGTATACGATGACCAACATGTGAATTGCAGATATTGCACGCATGCCTTGATAGAAGTGTTTTGTGATACTGAGTCAAATCACTTAATTGAACAGTCAGGCTGAACTTGTGCTTTCAGAAAGATTGAAGTCAGATTTCTTTCAGATCAAATTTGACTGCGAAGTCGATTGACAGCCGACAAACGAAACAATGATTCCGCTCCGGTCCATCGCAAACCGAATCGTTTGATCGTAGAAAAGAGCCCGTACTTACTTCAGCATGCGTACAATCCTGTCGATTGGTATCCTTGGGGCGAAGAGGCTTTCAAAAAAGCTCGGACAGAAAACAAGCCGATCTTCCTTAGCATAGGTTATTCCTCTTGTCATTGGTGTCATGTCATGGAAGGAGAATCGTTTGAAGACGAAGACATAGCAAAAATTCTGAACGGTAACTTCGTAAGCATAAAGGTAGATCGCGAAGAAAGACCAGACATAGACGAGATATACATGAAGTCAGTCATGAGCATGACCGGTTCAGGAGGATGGCCATTGTCCGTCTTCCTAACCCCAAGCTTGGAGCCATTCTTCGGTGGAACCTACTTTCCGCCAACTACGAGGCATGGATTACCCGGCTTCGCAACGCTGCTTAGGAACATAACCAACAGCTGGAAATCCGACAGGAAAAACATCACTGATTCTGCCTTACAAATGAAAAATACTCTGGCTTCGATGTACACGATGCAATCGGCTGACAATCAAAAGATAGACGAATCGGTATTCAAAGACTGCTTTGAAGCATTAGCAGCTTCGTTCGACGAAAAGTACGGTGGTTTCGGACGCGCACCAAAATTTCCCACGCCGACTAATATCTTCTTTCTGCTTCGTTATTACAAGTCTACTGGGTCAAAGCTTGCTTTGAGTATGGTCGAAACGACGCTGGACGCACTGTCTGCTGGCGGTGTCAGAGACCAATTGGGAGGAGGCTTCCACAGATATTCAACTGATAGAATCTGGCTCGTTCCGCACTTTGAAAAGATGTTGTATGACAATGCACTTCTCGTGATTGCATTCCTTGAAGCGTACCTTGTAACGGGGAAGAAAGAGTTCGCGTCCGTCGCAGCTGATACGCTAGGTTGGGTTATTCGAGAAATGACATCACCCGGAGGTGGCTTCTATTCGGCGCAAGATGCAGACAGCTCTGAAGGCGAAGGGGTATTCCATGTTTGGGACAAGCAACAAGTCGAGGAGGCACTAGGTAGAGGCGAACTTTCAGATTTGATTATCAAGTATTATGCAATAACAAACGAAGGCAATTTCGAAGATGGCAAGTCTATACTAACGTCCAAGTCGCTGGAAAAATTCGCAAGAGAAGTCGGAAAGTGCACTGAAGAAATTGAGAAGCTCTTAGCATCAGCCAAAAGCGCTTTGCTTGCTTACAGAAACAGGAGATCTAGACCAGCGACCGATGATAAGATTCTGACAAGCTGGAACGGTCTAATGGTATCTGCTTTCTCGCAAGCGCACAAAATACTTGGAGACGAACAATACCTGCGCGCGGCCCGACGTGCGGCAGACTTTGTTCTTTCCAGCATGAAAACAGGAGATGCAGGCAAACCTAGGTTGTTGAGGAGATACAGAGAAGGCGAAGCGAAAGGAAATGGTTTCCTAGAAGACTATTCGTTTTTCATAAATGGTCTCCTCGATCTCTATGAAGCGAGCTTTGATCCAAACTATCTGATAGAAGCAAAAACTTTGTGTGAATCTATGATTGCGATTTTCTGGGATCAAAAGAGTGGTGGGTTCTTCCTGTCTGAAGGTTCTCCGGACCTTATCACAAGACCGAAAGAGTCGTACGACGGAGCCACTCCTTCGGGAAATTCGATGGCGGCTCTTGTCTGCTTCAGGTTGGCCGAATTCTTGGCAAGGGAAGACTTTAGAGAGATAGGGGAGCGTACAGTGAAAGCATTCTGGTCGGAGATCGTACAACAGCCTACATCGTTCACGCAGATGCTAGTCGCTCTCGCGTTCTTTCTGGGAACACCGAAGGAAATCGTGATTTCTGGAGATATAGGCTCTGATGATACGAGGGCACTCCTTTCCGCCTTGAGAGGGCAGTTTCTTCCTCAATCGGTGACGATACTTGCTGACCGGAAAATAGAGGCGATCACTCCGCTGGTTAACGATAGGCTCTACAATGCGGGTGAGAAGGCAAAGGCATTTGTCTGCTCGAACTTCAGGTGCAAATTGCCGGTGGCTGACCAGCAAGGCCTCATATTTGCCTTGAAGGATTAGCAGAACCAACATCCTATACGCGCACATCTGGAACGTGAACTGTTGCTTACGGAAATAACGGGTGAGATGGGCCTTTGCCTTTCTAGGCCAAACGTCAGGGCTAGAAACAGTTCGTCTGCAATCTCACCGTATCTTGGTCACTGATGCACTACGGTTTTATACGATCTCTCTGAAGAAAATGATCTGAAACGTAGATCTTGGCCTGAAAAGCTGAGCTCGAAGTGAATTGATTTCGACTTGCCCTCTATTACAATCAAGAACAGGAACAAAAGCAAGAAGCGGTCAAAGAAAATGCAGGCTGCAAACTACGCGGACAACTCCACTGTTCAAAATAATAAACAAAGTGAGAAGCAGAGCGTACGCGTCAGACTGAGCTCAGGTATTATGGACGAGCTCATGGACAAGGCATACGTGAGTGTTTACGATCCCTTCAGGGAATTAATTGCAAACGCTTATGATGCCAATGCATACAAAGTCCGCGTTGAGATAGAAGACGAGCACAGCTGTTACATTGACGACGACGGCTACGGAATCTCTGACTTCAATTCATTTCTCACAAAGGGGATGACCGAAAAACGCGAACAGAAAAAGGGCACGTCAGATTCTGGGAGACAGCTAATTGGAGAAAAGGGTCTCGGATTCCTTTCCGTATTCAAAATTGCGAGAGAAGTGGACGTCTATTCAAGACCTGGTCCCCAGACTTGGAAGGTGCATCTGACCGATGAACTGATACGAGACTCCATCGACACCGGAGCGCCGATACCAGTCGAGGATGCGGGTGAGTTTCTCACCTACGGCACGAGAATTTATTTGCGCAAACTCAAGAAATCTTTCAGCGTCGCAAAGCTGTACGAGTACATCAGTGTGGCTTTTGCCCCGTTGCTTACTTGGCAGTTCAGAATCTTGATTAATGGGAATGAGGCCATCGCGCCTGAACTTCCTGCTGGAATAATGCATGAGAGATCCGGTGAAGGCTACTCTATTACTCTAGTGGATCCGTATCGAGTTGAGGACAGAAAACCGGTCAGATTCTACAACAGGGGTGTTCTTGTAAAGCGTGAAGTGGTCGCCAAGAGACCGACTCTTACCGGTTACGTCAACACGGACCTTTCTTTGGTTACGGGAAGAGGGGCGTACGTTGAAGACGATCAGTACCACAAGTTCAAGAAAGCTCTAGACTCTCTCATCGAGGACATACCCGACGCGCCTCACTACTCCAATGTTCTCGTCCAGAAATCATTGAACAAGCTCGCGCGCGTTCTGGAAAAAGCTCTCGCCAGCGTGGACATTGCCCTCCCTGCTGAATACAAGGTTCTGAACGAGCAGCAATTTGTTTCAGGGTCTTTTCAAGTCGCGATTCCCACAAAGTCCAAGGAGAAAGTGAAGCAAATCAAGATCATGACTGGTACTCCACGCCTTCCTCGAGAAATTCGAGCTGCAAAGACCACATTCGGGACAGTAAAGGAAGCACAACTCAGCCCTTCAGACCTGCCTGTGATGACCACAACAGATTCAATCATACTGAATCTTTCACACCCGCACATCTCACAGTTGGCTACAATCCCTGGCTCTTACCGCGACCTGACACTGATGACATTCGTGGCAGAAGGGTTCGTCGATCTCCTCGGTATCAAAAACAAGGAAGAGTACAAGGAAACCACGGACAAAGTGATCAGAGAGATGCTGAAGTTGTATGGTCAAGAGACGACTACTCCCTCACCGGCGGCGCCAGAGAACGAAAACGAGCCTGCCGCAAAGCAACCTTAGCTATCTCAAATCCACATTATCTAGATGCCACACGCTTTGTGGAGTCTAGAAACTTGTTTCACTTTGCCAAAGCAAACGATCTTTCGGCAAGATAGCAAAGTGGAGAAACCGATCCCTTTTGCTGTTTCATGGGCTCCTGATTGGTGGCAGTTTTTGCCGAGGGACAATCTCGGACGGGTAAATCATCAAACTAAAAAGCAGCAGGGTATTCCCTAGAATCGAAGTTTTCGTGTCGAGCCAAGTTCTAACACAAAGAGTCGCAAAATCTGAAGCAAATCTAGTACTTGGAAAACCGCTCAAGCGGAAGGAAGATCTGAGACTGCTGACGGGAAAGAGCAAGTTTGTCGACGACATAAAGATGCCAAACATGCTTCATGCCTCCGTGCTCCGTAGCTCTTATGCGCACGCAAGAATAAAGAACATTGACTACACCAGAGCACTCCAATCCAGCGGTGTAAGGCTCGTCCTTTCTGCAAAGGACCTACCTGAGAAATCTTCCAAGCTTTCCACTATTGGAAACCAAGACGGATCAAAAATTGAGAGATTTGTGCTCGCTTCGGAAGAAGTGTCATACGTAGGTGAACCGGTTGTTTTCATTGTTGCCGACTCGAAACACGTGGCAGACGATGCATTGGAGCTAGTGGAGATTGAGTACGAGCCACTGCATGCTGTTTCCGATCCGAGGACTGCCATCGATGAAAACAGTCCAAAGGCCCACTTGTCACTAAAGACAAACGCAGTACTGAAGGAAGTGGTGGAATCTGGGGATGTAAACGCCGCTTTTCAAAAAGCTGCAAAGGTTGTAAAGTTGGACCTGCTTAACCAGAGGCTGGCGCCTGCTCCAATGGAGCCGCGTGCCCTAATGGCGAATTTCGAAGAGGCCATACAAACATTGAACGTGTGGATATCGACCCAAGGTCCATTCCAGAACAGATCGGATCTTTCTGAGATATTGGGGCTTGATGAGAACAAGGTAAGAGTTTTTGCACCTGATGTGGGCGGGGGGTTCGGAGCAAAACTCTCGACTTACCCCGAGGACGTACTAGTGTGTTTGGCTGCAATTCAACTGAAGCACCCAGTGAAATGGGTCGAAAACAGGTCGGAGAACTTTCTGAGCATGACACATGGGCGAGGTCAATTGCAGCACGTTGAGCTCGCCGCGACCGAAAAAGGAAGAATTCTGGGACTGAAGGTCAAACTGATCGGCGACGCTGGCGCCTATCTCACAGAGGGGTCTTCCGATGCAACTTTCACGTTGAAAATGGCTCCAGGTCAATATTTGATTCCCGCCTATCATGGAGAGGCAGTCATTGCACTGACAAACAAGGTTCCGCACGATGCGTACAGGGGAGCGTCCAGGCCGGAAGCAACGTATCTGATAGAGAGGGCAATGGATCAACTTGCCAGGGAACTCTCGTTGGAACCTGCCGAAGTGAGGCTAAGAAATTTCATTCCAAAGGAAGATTTTCCGTTCAAAACAGTAACAGATCTGGAATACGATTCCGGCGATTACGCAATGAATCTAAAGAAGGCATTGGAGCTCTCGGACTATGAAAAGTGGCGGGATGAGCAGAAGAGAGCCGCCAGATCCGAGAGAATCATAGGAATAGGGCTCGCCACATACGTAGAGATATGTGCATTCGGTCCCGAATTCCCGCAGACGGCCGCGATTTCCATAACTCAGGATGGCAAGATAACAGTGATTTCAGGTACATCGCCGCACGGGCAGGGACACGAAACACCATTCGCGCAAATAGTTGCTGACAAGCTAGGCGTTTCTGTTGACGACGTGACGGTCGTTTATGGCGATACTGGAATGCTTCCCTGGGGGACGTTCACCGCAGGCAGCAGATCGGCAGCACTAGGAGGTTCGGCAGTTTTGATGTGCGCTGAAAAGATCAGGGAAAAAATGGCGAAGATTGCAGCAAAGTCCCTCGGCGCACCTGCAGAGGATATCGAATTTGTGAACAGCGAGTTGCGCTCAAAATCGCATCCCCAAGACGAGAAAATGCGCCTCTCCTTCAAGAAGGTAGCCTCATACGCCTACAGGCCGAAAAAGCTGCCTGAAGGCATGGAACCTGTGCTCTACGAATTCAGTGCGTTTGCGCCACCAAACTACACGTATCCATTCGGGACTCACATTGTGGTTGTGGAAGTTGACGAAGATACCGGGAAAGTGAAGCTGCTGGACTATACATCTGTCGACGATTGCGGCAAGGTGCTCAATCCCTTGATAGTCGAAGGACAGGTTCACGGAGGAGCCGCTCAGGGACTCGGACAAGCCCTCTTAGAAGTAGTGGCATACGACAATAACGGTCAACCACTGGCAACAAGCTTCCTCGACTACCAGATCCCAACAGCAGAGGATATGCCTCCAGTGCATACGTACAGAACAGAGACCACAACCTATTCAAACGCCCTCGGGATAAAGGGAATAGGGGAGGCAGCAACGATCGCGTCAACTCCAGCTTTGATGAATGCGATCAGTGATGCATTTGCCCAGAGAAGAGTCAGGGTCGAGAATATGCCTTTGAAACCTGAATACGTACTGAGTCTGATGAAGACGTAGGTCAGGGAGAGATATTCACGCATGTCTAGACTGATTGGAAATAAACTGCCGAAGGAGCTGATGGACAAGATTAGGTCGCAATCAAATCTTCACTCAAACGAAGTGCCTTTGCTGATATCGACAGATCCTGATGGCTATCCCAATGTTTCCCTTTTGAGTTTCTTGGATATCGTGGTGCTTGCACGAGATCGAATAGTATTTGCCATCGGAGAGGATTCTTCCTCCAAGAGAAATCTGCTTCAGACAGGCAAGGGCACAATAGTCATGTGGGCGGGAAAAGACTTTGGCATCTTCTACGTTAAAGGAAGAGTTAGGCAATTGAAAAGGAAATTATCGCACCCGGTTGAAGGTTTCCGCCTAACTGCGCTGGTCATGAAGGTGGAGAGGATCAGCCAGGATCATTCTGACGAGGCAAAGCTCTTGTCGACCTTGACTTACGATAACAGGGCAATAAACAAAGACCACTTGTTTCTTCTGAGCGAGCTCAGAAAGTTGGCTCGATCTCTCGCCAAATAGAGTCTACCGATCTTTTGCGTACTGCCTGTGGAACACTTTGATGTGTCGCTGAAGTTGGGTCTCTCCATTAACAAGTGGAAGATCTTTGGGGAATTTCCCCTTGCAATATGGACAGGGTTCAACATTGCTCTCGCCCTCGGGCTGCTCCTGAGGCGTGGCTGACAATTCAAAGTCTAGGGGTTTGCATCTTATTTCAGCATTTGCCGATTATCGAGTTTGGAGAGGATCTGAAACTCCTGAGGACAGATCACGCTCGGTTGGCGGTTGATTGCGCGCTCATTTCAGAATCTGCCACCACAAATGAAATTCTTCCGTGGAATGCACAATATTGGCCCAGAAAACTACTGAAAATATAATGGTAATAATGCTTTTAATATTCTATTGGGAGTGCAGATAACATGCTTTCTACGAGACGTTCTAAATTACGACATGCAATTAGTTCGACCGCAACCGTCGCGATTGTGATAATCGTCATCATCATAATCCTGGGCGGAGCGTACGCAGCACTAACTTTGGGTAAGACGACAACTACCCCAACATCAACTTCTTCCACTACTTCCACTTCTTCCACTACTTCCACTTCTCAAACCTCTCAGACATCTCAGACTACGTTCACTACGACGAGCACAACTGGGAGTCAACTTGTGATCGGTCCTCCCAATAGTAGCCAGTTAGTGGATGAGTCACCTGGATTGACTTCTTCCGCGGCATACGACTCGCTGGATCCTGCGGTGGGATTCTTTGTTACGGACGGTTACTTTGCAAATGTGTTTCAGGGACTAGTTCAATTCAATGGCAGTAGCTCGACAGAGGTAGTTCCATCCTTAGCTTCGAGCTGGACTGTATCAGCCAACCTCGAAAACTACACATTCCAAATGAGGCCAAACACTTGGTTCTCCAATAAGGATCCTGTGAATGCTTATGTTGCGTGGTTCAGCTTCGTGAGGGAGTTATGGGTCAATTCTCCAAGCACCGTCGGTTACTCGAATTACGTAGGATTGACTTTCAATTCAAGCTCTGTGGGATCTGATGGAAACGTTTGGCCGTGGGGCTTGAAAGCAGCATTAAGTTCCGCATTTAACATACCAGTAACCAATGAGAACGCGTTGACCGCAGCCCTCAACAACATGATGAGCAACTTCAACTACAACAATGCAACCCAAGTTTCAGTAATGTCATTTCCGGGTCAGGCTTATGTAGCTTCAAGTTCCTCGACATTCCAGATTAACCTAATACAACCATATGGACTCTTCCTACTGGACCTTCCTCCACAGTGGGGTGCAATTCAAGACCCAGTATTCATAGATGCACATGGTGGCGTAGCAAACAATACTCAGCCGGCGTACTTCACCACGAATGGAATGCCTGGAACGGGTCCGTACATGTATCAGGCTAATCCGCCCCCAGGTAATAGCTTGCTGGTTCTGAATGCGAATCCTAACTACTGGGCAAAAGGGGTGTCTGGTCTCCCGTCTATTCTGCAGCCTCCGCACATTCTGACCATCATCATGAAGTTCGGACTCGAACCAAATACAGTGATTGCTGACTTCGGTTCGAATGCTGCTCAGATTATCACACCTCCAGTAGCACAATTCAATGATGCATATGCGGCCTACAAGTACAAGAACTACTTCACACTGAATCAGCTGCTTATCAATGCTGGATATCCGTTGTGCGATCTAGCAAATGGAATGAATACACAAGTCTACCCAACAAACATCACATCGCTAAGACAGGCGATTGTCCATGCGGTCAATTACTCTTCGATCGAGCAACAGCTATACACATTCAATGGGACGAGCCTAGGTCAATTATTCCTGCCACCTGTTCCTCCAGGATGGGGTTCACTCGCTAACCCTGAGAACACTCCACTCTATTCGTACAACATCACTCTTGCAACACAATTAATCAACGCATCTGGATATGAGAATGACTTCTATACTGTCACCAACGCTGGCGTTGTACTAGGTAATCCTAAAGGTCAGCTCCTACCGGCATTGGAATTTGCATACATAGTTCCACTCACTCCAGAGGTGCAGACGCTAATCGCTATCTTGGAAAATGGACTTTCGCAAATAGGAGTTAGGCTACTACCTACAGGAATCACGGAAGCTGTCTATCTGGCTGACGAATCGACTCCACAGACAACACCAAACATTGTTGGAGTTGGATGGTGCGCCGACTGGCCGGACCCAATTTACCAGCAATTCTACATGATGGCTACTGAAGCAGCACACCAACCGAACTGGGTCAACAACGCGACACTGAATACATTACTGGCAAAGATTCCATTCGAAACAAACGCTACTCAGCAAATGCAGGACACAATAACAGCCTACAGAATGTTCACTCAGCTCGCAACAATTATTCAGATGCCTAATTCAGCCAGCTACTACTGGAGACAGCCATACGTTCAGGGCATAGTGTACTCACCATTCCAGTTCGCCTACTTCTACAACCTAATGTACTACCAACCAGTCTCAGTGGGTTCCTAGGCGATCTGCCTAGACCCTTCCCCCACTTTTTTATGATTCATTTAGAGGAAGATGAGTTTGCTTGAACAATATAATTGCAGTGTGCGACTAGTCACTCATTGCACAAGTCGCGGATAGACTCCTGGATTTGGAATCTAGATTTGGTATCTAACATAGCACTATACGTAACTAGAAGAGCAATCAATGCGGTCATAACAATCGTTCTCTTGGTTGCACTCGTTTTTTCGCTTATTCACATAATTCTCCCAGACCCTGTCATGCTCGCGAGGATTTATGCCCCAAATCCCAGAGCCCCTCCGGCTATACTTGAATTAACGATCAAACAATATGGGCTTGACCAACCACTCTGGGTACAGTTCTTCACATACGTTTCTAATTTGTTGCACGGTAATCTAGGGACAGACACCATCTACCATATTCCAGAGATAGAAGTATTGCGAGAGTACCTTCCTATAACTCTTGAACTAGTGATAGTGGGTCAGATTCTTGGTGTGCTAATTGGAATATATACGGGAGCTATTGCCGCAGCGAACCGGAATAGAACCGCTGATTATGGTGTGAAAGCTATTTACTTGACAACTTGGTCGACTCCTGTGTTTCTAGTTGGGTTCCTTTTGCAGCTTATCTTCGCGTACTGGCTGAATCTTCTGCCAGCAACTGGCGTCGTTAACCCCACCCTGTCGAGTCCACCTGCTGTTACTGGAGCGCCTTTGCTCGATGCCTTAATGGCTGGCAATTGGATCTATCTCTACAGTGCAGCCCGGCATCTTATTCTGCCTGCAGCTTCGGTAGCAATCATCGGTTTCGGTCTAATCACTAGGCTAACGAGGGCGTCAATGATTGACGCGCTGGATAGGGATTATGTCAAGTTAGCCTACATGAAAGGATTGAGCAAACGGAAAGTGGTTTGGGGAACTGCATTTAGGAATGCCATAATTCCTATAATCACATTGGTTGCGCTCACTTTTGCATTCGCAGCCGGTGGTGCAGTCGTAATAGAGGATGTGTTTGCATACCATGGCATGGGTTACTTCACGGTAAATGCCGTGTATAACTTGGATTATCCTGCCATCCTTGCTTTTACAGTGATTATTGGTTTCTCCGTAGTTGCAGCAAATCTCATAGCAGATCTTCTTTACGCTGTAGCTGATCCTAGAGTGAGGCTCACCTGATATGATGTTCAAGTCTCTTTTCGACCATGTTAGGCGAAAGCCGATAATGGCAACAGTAATGTCAGATGCAAGTAGCACTGAACAATCGAAGAGTGAGCCGAGTGGAAGTCTATCCTTCTATTTCAAATTCTTCGCAAGAGATAAGCCAGCACTTGTCGGCTTGGTTATGATCATCGTGTTTCTCGTTTGGGCGTTTGTGGAAGCAATAATGCAAGAGATTGCCACGTTATTCCATCATGAAGCTTACGGGTGGATGCTAATTCCATCCAATCCCTTCGCTCTAAATTTCGGACAGAAGCTGCTTCCACCTTCACTAAACCAGTTTCCGAATTTGATTTTTGGGACCAACTATCAAGGGCAGAGTATTTTTTCCCGCCTCCTCTATGCGACACCTCATGACGCCGAGGCTCCAATCGTAATAGTAGGAAGCGCCATAATAATTGGTATGCTGCTCGGTTCAGCCTCTGGCTACTATGGTGGTTGGATCGATGAAGTAATTATGCGTGCCACTGATGCTTTTCTTTCTCTCCCAGCTTTGATTTTGGCCATTACTGTGTCAGTCTTAATGGGACCGGGTTTCACGTCTCTGTTGTATGCTCTCATAATAGTCTGGTGGCCAACATACGCGAGATTCTTTAGAGGCCAGGCACTTACACTCAGGCAGAAGGGGTACGTAGAATCGTCGAAGCTTAGTGGCGCTGGATCGTTCAGGATCCTGCTCAAGCACATCATTCCAAATTCAATAGACCCTATCATCGCTTATGCCACTCTCGATTTAGGTACTGTCATTCTGACGTACTCGACGCTTGCCTTTCTTGGAATCGGAATCTCCTTCAACTACCCAGAATGGGGTGCGGAATCATCAAGTGGTTTGGGGTTCTTTCCCGCGGAATGGTGGTGGGCCATCATTCCTGGACTCTTAATCGCGATTGTAGTGATTGCGTTTACTTTGGTTGGGGATCGGTTGCAAGATCTAATTGGCGGGCGTATGAGCTACTAGATGTCTCCTCCGTCAGAGCAGGATGATATCGTTAGAGTTGAGAATCTCACAGTTGTGTATAGAACTGTCTATGGGCCGTTAAAGTCACTCAATTCGGTGAATTTCAGAGTTCGACGCGGTGAAAGTGTATCGATCGTTGGCGAGAGCGGAAGTGGAAAGTCCACTCTTGGCCTAGCTATAGTGAGACTCTTGCCACCAAATGGTTACTACCAGTCTGGATCACTTATTTTGGACGGAAAGGACATGGTAGGCATGAGCGAGAGAGCAGTCCGGAATGTACGCGGAAGTTCGGCTTTCATGATCTTCCAAGATCCGTTGAATACTCTGAACCCGGTTAAACGAGTCGACGTCCAGATGATGGAAGCAATCAAGTCTAGGTGCAAACAGGAGGGCAAACACTTCGACTCTGACAAAGCTCGGAACGAAGCAATTCAAAAGCTAAGCGATGTCAGAATGCCGGATCCTGAAAAAATCATCTCGAGATATCCGCATGAACTTTCAGGAGGGCAAATTCAACGAGTGGTGATTTCAATGGGTCTACTGATGCGGCCCAAGCTTATGATAGCCGATGAGCCGACATCTGCTCTTGATGTCACTATACAAGCCCAGGTGATGGAATTGATGCGCGAATTGCAACGAGAATACAATATGTCCATCATTTTCATTACGCATGATATCAATGTCGCGCACAGCATTTCTGACCGAATGGTTGTAATGTATGCTGGGGAAGTTATAGAATCGGCACCAACTGACGAGATAGTGAAGAGTGCTTTACATCCTTATTCAGAAGCATTGATCGCGAGCATCCCCAGAACAACGAAGAGGCAGGGAAGGCTAAACGCGATTGCTGGTTCTCCACCGGACATGATTTCTCCTCCTGAAGGTTGCCGATTTCATCCTAGGTGTCCGCGTGTCATGGATGTTTGCCATGTCAGATCACCTGGAGTGACAAGGATGGATGACGACGAAGTCAGGTGTTTCTTGTATGGATGAGCCTTTGATAGAAACAAAAGGGCTGAAGAAATACTTCAAGGCCACGAAAACCGGACTACTGGAAACACTTCTGCGGCAAAAATCACCTATCGTTAGAGCAGTTGATGACATCAATATTGACATAAGAGTAGGTGAGGTTCTGGGCCTAGTGGGAGAGAGTGGTTCGGGGAAGACTACGCTAGGACGAATGTTGGCGACGCTCGAAACTCCCACAATAGGAGAAATTTATTTTTCTGGTCAAAAGGTCGAAAAGGGCAACAAGAAATCTGTTCGTAGAGAGGTTCAAATGGTATTTCAAAATCCGTACGAAAGCTTAGATCCACGTGGGACTGTCAAGGGGATAGTCACCGAGCCCCTTATGAAGTTAGGATTGACTAAAGAACAAAGAGATTCTCGATTCGAAGGCGTAATGTCGAGTGTAGGATTAGATTCAAACTTTGCAGAGCGCCGTCCCAGGGATCTCTCTGGAGGTCAAAGGCAAAGAATTGCAGTTGCTCGCGCAATCATATCCAGTCCAAAGTTGATTGTCTTGGATGAACCTACTTCTGCGCTTGACGCTTCTGTACAATCACAAGTCCTAAACCTGCTTGTGGCTCTTCGAAATGAGTACAACTTTTCCTATTTGTTCATCACTCATAATATCGCTGTTGCAAGATATATATCAGACAGAGTGGCGACTATGTATGCAGGTCAGATAGTTGAGATCGGTCCGACTGATGAGGTTATGGACAATCCGAAGCATCCGTATACTCAAGCATTGCTGAAGTCGGTGCCGACACTGGATAGAAAAAAAATAGAACCTCCTAAAGGTGAAGTTCCGAGCTTGATAAATGTGCCAAGTGGTTGCAGATTTCACCCACGCTGTCCTTACGTCATGGACAAATGCAAGACAATGGAGCCACCAGCTCGGAAAGTAGTCGAAGAAGATGTCTCCTGCTGGCTCTACTGACGGCAATGGTATGCTAGTTCTGCGACCGGCAGTTGCAAAGACCCTTGTGAAGGGCATTCTCGCAATAGCTGTTTTCTCGTTGTTCTTGAACGTCGGTCCGTCTAATTTCTCTAATTATCTGATTTTCTTAGCTATTTCTTTCGGACTGCTCATAGCATTTGCAGCAATAAAGCAAATGGCAAGATACGAACTAAGGGAGGAAGAACTTACCATCAAGAGAATCAGAGGTGGAACGACTACAATTGATTATCGCAACATTATCGATATATCCGTGGCACAGGGAATTCTGGCAAAAAAGTTCAACTGCGGCAGTGTTTACATTATGTTGAACAGCGGCCGTGGTAGCGTACGCGTCTTGGGTGGTGGCGCAGCTGAACAGCTTGACGATGTTCCAGATCCACAGCGCGTCTGTGACTTCATTTCTTCTCGCATAGGCCAGTTTTAGTCATTCAGACAAAGAATCTCGTTTGGTGGCCTTTTCAACAATAGATTCTGACGACCAACATGCGAAATGCGGTAGTGGATTGATTGCAACGGACTTCAGAACAATTCCAATTACTTTCGCAATTATTGCCTAACTAATCGAAATGGCTTCAGAACGTAGCATTGTAGTTGATCTTATAGATCAATACAGTGGTGAACAGTCCTTGACCTGTGCCTGGAAGGCTGTTTGACTCGAATGCAAGCTGGAATGGGGCACTTGCATTTCCGGCAGGATATTTCACCTGGTAGCTGTATAGTTGCGTATAGCCCGCTTGGATTCCGCCTACTCCTTGCGTTATAGTCTGATTGTAATTGGAAGCTGTTTGAGACGGATTCACCGGGTTGTAGTAGATGCCGATTGGTTGAAGCGGGATTAGTCGACCAAGAGTTGAGTTTGCCCAGAAATACTGGGTAGGAGTAAAGTCGTCGCTGTGCATTAGAGCTCTAGGTCCTGTAGTTTCCTCAAGACAACCGCACGTTACATTCCCAATTCTGATGAACCACTGCTTCTTTGATTCATCGCCTCCAGCTGGCTGGGGATAAGGCGTAGGAACTGTGAGCATGTAGTACAGTTGGCTCGGTGCCTGAGTGGAAGGAGCGAACCGATAACCTGCGATAAAGATCAAGAGGTAGTCGGGATGGTGAAGCTCGTTTGCAAGTATCTGCAGCGAGGTATGCGGATCCGAAACCAAAACACGACCGATTAGTGAAATTTGGGTCTCATTGACTGTCGCGTTGTCAGCTAGCGACGTAACATTCCCCATGACCGCGGTCCAATAACCATAGTCCCACCATGACACGATCGTTGTGTTAGGCGAAGTCTGCCTCATCCATTGGAATGCCTGGAACCAGTCTGTGCTACTGGTGGTGAAAGCGGTTCCGCCGTTTGCAATGCTCACCGGCACGTTTGCTGCCGAGAACCATCCGGATGAAGAAAGCTGGTATCCTTGAGTAGCATAGTTTACGTTGGGTGGCACGAATACTGGCAAGGCAATTAGTATGATCATGACAACAGAGAATATCACTTTCACCTCGCTCCTTGCCTCGTAGATTCTGGTCTTCTTCCTGCTTACCGTAGAAACCGTGGGCCTCAGGACTGCCTCGGCAAGCTCAACAAGCCCAATCGCTCCCAAGATCGCGAGCGCAATTGTCGAATAAACCATGAGCCTGGAGAACGAGGATGCAACGTAAACTCCCGTGATGCCAAGAATGAGTCCGAAAACTGCCTCGATGGATCTTCGCCTGAATGCGATGTAGGCTCCAAAGCCTGCAAGCAGAATGACAATTGCATAGTCGGAGAAAAAGTTCGCTCCGGTTGGCACGAACTGCTCTGCGACCGATTGGATGAGCGGGTTACCTGTTCTATACGCTGAATAGATCACGGTTATGTATCTTCCCGAGATACTGCCGACGAGACCGAACGAGACGGCAATCAGTCCGCCAAAAATCAGAGTGAGTAGTACCTTCACAAGGTTCCTGTAGTAAGCCAGCGGGTCGCCGTACTTCTTCAGAAGGTATGCAAGGAAACCGAAAAGCCAGCTCGCCATGAGCGATATTCCGATAATGTCTGTGACAATGCTCGGGCCAGGGCGCGGGGTTATAGCAGAAACAAGAAGCATGGCCCCGACCACGAGCGCGCCGCTTTGGACTGTTCTTTGAAGATCTACGCTCTTCACAAACGGAGCGATAAGGAAGATTAGACCAAAGACAAGCACAAATTGATCTCCGCCTCCCCAGGAGATTATGGAGTAGCCGAAGAGTAGACCTGCGAGCAATCCTCTGGCAAGAACACCGCGAGGCGAAACCTTGCTATTGTAGATTGAGAGAAACACGTACGCACCAATCGTAGAAAGCAGTAGCGAAAGAGGCTCGGACTTGAACCAGCCGAGGTTTCCTCTTTCTAGGATCGGTGGAGATACAGCGAATAGTAGGGCAGCAAATATTCCTCCTGCACTGTTTGTTATTTTCTTCACAAGGTAGTACAGCGCGATCGTTGTGAGCGACCCGAAAAGCACTGGAAGGAATACGAGAAAGTCATAGTATCCGACAGGAACGTGCAGGACAGAGTTTACGAAGAGATACAAGAACGCTCCCGTCAGTTCGAGCCCGACTTGGCTCGTCGCGGCCACATTTCTGCCGTAAGGATACCAAGTTCTGATGTCGTGCCAGAAAAAGTATCCCTGCTGGTCGTGACATGCTGTGAGGACGGCGGGACCGCAGTTCGCGGGGGTATTGAACAAAGCATAGTAAAGTCCGTGCTGCTGCGCGAGAGTGACCACGTGCAATGAAGCGTAATAGTCCCAGTATGGGTCAAACTCGTTCAGATACCAGCCGTACTTTGCTGGAAAAATTCTCATAATGATGGCGACGACGAACACCAGCGCCATTGCAAGAAGGATAGTCGCGCTTCGCCTCGACATTGCTGGTCGATAGAAGATCGACTTTAGGTTTGAGAGCGATCCTTTGATTGACATCTGGAAGACCTTCATCTTCGAAAAGGCCGTATAAGTCTTCTGTCAATAAAGCAATGCTATTCTTCTAGGGTCTCAATATATTGCTTGTATGCCTTAGCGTCTAGAAGTTGTTCCTTTTCCTTCTCAAGATTCGTAGGCTGAACTTCGAGCATCCACCCGTCTGCATATGGTGAGTTTGATACAAGTTCTGGAGTCTGCGCAAGCTTCGAGTTGACCTTGAGCACCTTGCCAGTGACTGGCATGAACATGTCGGACACAGTTTTCACGGATTCAACCTGACCGAAAACGTCTTTGGATTTCTGCACAGTACCAGCTTGTGGCAGGTTCACGTAGACAATGTCGTTGAGCATCTTAGCGGCATAGTCGGTAATCCCGACAAGGACGGTTGCGCCAGTGATCTTGATCCACTCATGATCTTTCGTGTAATAGTATCCCTCTGGTGATTCGTAAGACTTTTTCTCGCTCATCCTACGTATAGCTCCTTAACTTCTTCGCAGTATGGCTGGATAAAAACTGAACTATGGATGTGCATTCGTCGGTGCGATCTTACGCCTCGAACCGTACAATGTTGTGTCGTAGAATGGAGTCTTGACTACTTCGGCAAGTTTGTCTGATCCCCTAACTCTGATCCACATCTTGTTTCCGAGATTAGAGATCTCTGTGGGCAAGTAGGCCATTCCTATTCCCTTCTTCAGAAGAGGCGAGAAGCTTCCAGAAGTCACGCTGCCGACTTTCCTACTGGCGTATATCACGTCATGTCCGCGTCTTGGGATCCCTGTTTCGAACATTGAGAAGGCGATCCTCTTTCTCTTGACGCCACTCTTTATCTGCGATTCCATCGTCGCTCTTCCCACAAAGTCAACGCTCTTTTCAAGCTGGACAACGCTTTCGAGCGATCCTTCTATTGGGCTAGTCGTTTCATCGATGTCTTGTCCATATAGACACATACCTGCTTCGAGCCGGAGCGAGTCTCTTGCTCCGAGGCCGCAAGGTAGCAGCCCGACATTATGACCTAGATCAAGGATTTTCTGCCAAATTCTGACGGTGGACACGGGATTCTCAATTGGAGAATCATACACGAGGATTTCAAACCCGTCTTCTCCTGTGTAGCCAGTTCTGGACACTAGACATTCTTCTCCATCTATCTTGCACTCCGCGAAGTGAAATTTTTTGACGGCAGACAGGTCAACATCAGCGATTCTCTGAAGAATCGACTTTGAAATTGGTCCCTGCAATGCAATCAGAGATGAGAAATTCGATTGGTCTGAAATTGAGACGTCAAACTTCTCAGCTATCGTTCTTATCCAGTTCAGATCTTTCTCCCGATTTGCTGCATTCACGACCATGATGTAGTGGGCTGAATCGATTTTGTTTGTGACCGTGTCGTCTATTATTCCTCCGTTCTCTTTGCACACGACCGAATAGAAAGCTCTTCCATTCTCAACATTGGCTACGAAGGTTGGGAGAAGATAATCCAAGAAATCTGTTGCCCTGTTGCCAGTTATGGAAATTCTACCCATGTGGGAAACGTCGAACAAACCTGCTGCGTTTCGCACCGCCATGTGTTCGTCGATAATGCTCGTGTACCATAGCGGCATATCGAAGCCGGCAAAGTCGGTGATCTTTCCGTATTGGAGATGAAATTGATAGAGATGCGATCTGTTAGCCATTTCCGCGGCAACGTATTGCATCATTTTCGCACTAATTAGCGTTAGGAGATCTTGTGCAGACGGCTTGCTTGTATTGCAGATTCCTATAGCTTTAACATGAGACTGGAACTCGTTACTGAAACGCAAGCTCGTCCATGCGACATCTTCAATAGCATTGAACTAACGAAATACAAGAAAATGCACGGACTAAAGCTTATTCCGCTGTTATGCGAAAAGCAATCTGGAAAGTTTGGACTTGCTAATGTGATAAGAG
>JAKAPU010000013.1 GCA_021806865.1 archaeon | reverse complement strand
CCTGGGACTGGGGCTGCACGAGCCACCTTTCATCTCGCGATCCTACTCTCTAACCCATCCTCAGAAGATAGAGAAGAACATGGTTCTCGCACTTGAAACTTACTCCGGCAAAAAGGAAGGGAAGGATGGAGTGAGGCTTGAGGAGATGGTGCTAGTCACTGAGTCCGGGCACGAAGTGCTTTCAAAGTATCCACTGGAAGAGATCCCAGAGCGCGTGTAATTTGGAAGCCCAGATTCTCAAAGGAAAAATTGCCCTAATAACAGGTAGCAGCTCCGGCGTCGGTGCTGTTGCCGCAAAGATGTTTGCGAGGGAGGGAGCAACGGTAGTCGTGAACTACAGCCGCACAGAGGAAGGTGCTGCCCAAGTCGTCAAAGAGATCGAAGCGGACGGAGGGAGTGCAATCAAGATCAAAGCTGATGTCTCGAAAAGCAAAGAAGTGGCTAGCATGTTCGACGAGGTATCAAGAAAGCTCGGACGGCTGGACATTCTTGTGAACAATGCAGGCGTCCACGTGAGAACGTCGAGTTACACGCAGGTCGACGAAGAGATGTGGGATCGCTTGGTCGACATCAACATGAAGGGTCCGTGGCTCTGTATCGTCGAAGCGGGAAAGTTGATGCTGAAACAAAAGTCCGGAAGCATAGTGAATGTCACTTCGATGACGAATATAATGGGCATAGGCTCCAATGTCGCCTACGGTGCTGCAAAGGCGGGCCAAGTTACACTTACGAGGACTTTCGCACGCCAGTATGCGCCGCATGTCCGAGTGAACTGCGTTGGTCTGGGCATAGTCGAGACTCGGATGATAGGCGACATGAAGCCGGAAAGGAGGAAGTTCTTTGAGGACCTTGCAATCCTTAAGCGGCTGGGAAAGCCTGAGGAGATTGCAAACGTAATGCTCTTCCTTGCTTCGGATCTCTCCAGTTACATCACCGGGCAGACAATAAGCGTTGACGGTGGAGAGTTCACTGTTTCGCCCTAGACGCAATCGAACTGTATAGTTTACACTATATCAAAAACTAGAAAGAAAAAAGAGAGTGCGTGCCTTCCAGCTTAGCTGGAGGGACACGTTCCGGAGCTGGATATTCCACCAAGCGAGGATGGCACCGATGACTGCACCATTGTGGTGAATGCGGGCGTTATCCAGGATTCGCAAGATGGTACATTGAATGGACCCAGAGCTTGTAGAGCTTGGTACTCGAACCACTTGTTGACTACTCCGTATGGCGCCACGCTAGAGTTCTGCACCGGGGATGAAATGATGTTCGCATCCATATAGAACTGGTTGGTGCCAGCAAACATTCCATTCAGACTCATAGGCCCTTGTAGATTATACGCGCCCCATCCCCAGTACACACCGATTGCCGGGTAGAGTGTAGAAGTGAATTGGATTTCAGACGGAGCGGTCAGTGGAAGCTGTTGTTCTGCAAATGAGACCATGAAGGCTGGATCGACTATGAACTTTCGTTGAGCCTGGTACATCGCTTCGAGGTACTTCACAATCACCTGCTGGTTTGCTTTGTTGCTGAGCCATGAGTCTTTCACTGCAAAGCACTGTGACCAGTAAGTGCTAGGCGCATACGCAAGTACATGGAATGGTCCGTTGTGCGCAGTGTTGTTGATGCTAGGACTCATAAAGTCTGACAGAATGAAATCATCTACAACGATTGCTTGTGTGACATTATTTTCCAAATCGTGGACTCTTGCAACGTTTCCTCCTCCGTTCTTGAGGTATACTGCAGAAGCATTCACGCCGGTTGTTGTAATCGGAATCCCTGCAGCCTTGTACCAGTAGAGATTCAGCGATCTTGTTGCAGTACCAGTTCCGAAGTCCTCAGCAGTTTTGCCGACCATTTGTGAAAGACTGGTAATTCCACCGTTCGAGATCGAAAGGAATGTACCGCCAAGCTCATACGAACCAACACATGTGGTTTGTTCTCCGCTCAGAGGACCCAGAGCAAATGTTTGACTTGTGGTGTCCCAAGCAATATCCTGTTGCCCAGAAATCAAACCTTTGTACGATAGCGGAGGGGCGTCATAAAATGTTGGTACCACATTTATTCCCTCTGCTTTCAAAAGTTGTGCAGCGTACAGGTCTGAAACATCGCTCTCATCGAGTGAATCTGGGTATCCAACTCTGAGAGTCACTGTTGTTGGAGTAGTTGTTGTTGGAACAGTAGCTTGTGCATAAACTACGAGTGTTCCTGCCAAAAGTATCGCTACGATTATTGGTACGAATCTGATAGCAGACATCGATTCACCGTCGCCAAGAATGAAATATAAAAATGTTCGCATCTTTTCCAACCGAAACTGCCATGATTTCCTAATCCACCCGCTGGATGCCGGTCAAGTGAATTAGACCTTATTGTAATTCCACAAAGGGATTTTCGAATCGCCTAATCTATTGGCCAGAACGAACGGACCATCTCTTCGCCTGAATGTGCATGCCTCAAGTTATATTCAGCCTTAACTGGGCGTATTGTTAGAGATTCGAAATACGCAAGAATTCGTCGAGATAAACCACAATTTCGAACTAGTGAGTAAAAATTCTTGAATAAGCTACCATAGCCATTCTCGCTAAACTTATAGATGTGCAACATCCATATCTGAGCGCTTGCAGACTCTACAGTCATCCGTAATCCAAGTAAGCGATATTAGAAAATCATTTGTCAAGAGAGGCTCTCACAAGGGCGAGGAGCGAGTTGAGGTTCTAGGTGGGGTTAGTTTCGACCTGCAGCCAGGTTCTTTTACTAGCATCATTGGGCCATCTGGTTGCGGTAAGACCACGCTGCTCAGAGTCATAGATGGTCTGATTAAACCAGATAGTGGTCAGATTCTTTTCAATGGGCAGGTTGTGACATCACCGCCTCCTAAGATGGGATTTGTTTTCCAGAATTTTGGTTTGCTTCCTTGGAGGACAGTCCTAAAAAATGTAGAATTTGGGCTAGAACTGAGAGGCGTTTCTGTTGAGGAGCGTCGTCAGGTAGCTGAGAAGTACATCCAAATTGTGGGGTTGGCGGGTTTCGAAAATCACTATGTGCACGAGATCTCCGGTGGAATGCAACAGCGTGTGGGTCTTGCCCGAGCCATGACGATCGATCCTGACGTACTGCTCATGGACGAGCCTTTCGCGTCTATCGACATGCAAACCAGAGAGATTCTACAGAAGCAGTTACTGCAAATTGTGAAGGGCGCAGTGCCCAGAACTACACTTTTCGTAACTCACAACATCGATGAAGCGATTTATCTTTCTGACGAAATCGTACTTCTTTCCACTCGTCCCGGTCTCGTGAAAGAGGTAATCAAGGTAAACTTGCCTGAAGAGCGTTGGAAGTACGATCCGCGCTCTGAACCAGAATATGCAAGACTCAGAGCCTACATCTGGCGCTTCCTTGAAAAGGAGATCATGGAGAAGAACGTCTTCGCATCAAAGGACGCCTAAACATCTGGGTGGTTGCGACGGCATCTAGAGATGAACTGGATAATATACGACTACTGAAAGAGGAAACTGCTCAACAGCTGTCCCAAGAATCTAGAGTCGAAAAAACCAGATCGACAGGGAGGAGTCTGAACATTGACTCGCTTCCAGTTAGGATAGGGCTATTCATTGCTAGCCTTGGCATATTTCTTGGCTGCTGGCAAGTGCTAGCACTCATTATAAACAAGGAGTTAATACTAGCAGGGCCGATTCCGACTCTCCAGGCTGTAGTCGACCTGCTCGAAAACAAGATTCCGGCAAATGCGGTTGGGCTCAGTGGCGTATACAGTGCAATGTTAACCACGCTGGAGATTATTGTCGCAGGATTTGCGCTTAGTCTTGTTGGAATTCCCATTGGTGTCGTCATGGGCAGATGGAAATCAGCCGAGTCAATCATAGATCCATGGATCAACGCGATTTATGCGATACCCATGGTTGCGCTCGTTCCGGTTCTTTACTTCGCTATTGGTGCAGGTTTTTTCGCAGATGTTTTCATTGCTTTCATGCTCGCTGTTTTCATGGTCACACTCAACACATTCAGTGGTGTGAGGTATGTTAGCAACAATCTCGCAGAAATCGGCAAGACATTTGGTGCTAGCGAGGGTCAATTCTTGCGAAAGATAGTGCTGCCTGCCTCGCTTCCAGACATTGTTGCGGGTTTGAGACTGGGCCTCGGAAGAGCAGTGTTAGGCGCTGTTGTTGCGGAAGTACTTCTAAGCAGAAACAGCCTCGGAGACATGATGATGGCTTTTCAGGAGCTTTTGAACACCCCATTCATGATGGGAATAGTATTTTTGATTGCAATTCTTGGTATAATTGCTCTGCAGACACCGAAACTCGTTGAACGATACATGTTCAAGTGGAAAGAATCGGAAAGACTCTCAAGGAGAGTGGGACGATGAATACATACAAGTACAGGTTCCCTATCCTTGCGCTGACTGTTCTCGGTTTCGTACTTGTTTGGTGGGCTGTTGCAGACATTGTCAACAATGTTCAGGACATCGCCGGCCCATATGGAACGGCTCAGCAGTTCATGATGCTCTTCACGTACCCTCCGTACTCAAATCTGTTCTTCTCAGCCTTCCAGACCACGATAATTTCCATATTCGGCGGATTCGCTCTCGCAGCTGTGATAGGTGTCCCAATAGGAATCGTGATGGGAAGGTATCTGCTTGCCGATTACCTGTTTGATCCATGGGTGAATGCTTGGTACTCTATTCCCGCCGTTGCCTTCGTACCTCTCACTATGAATTTCACTGGCCTAAGTTCCACGAGCGCACTGGTAGTAGCGTTCTTGATTGCCGTTTTCGCCATCATAATAAATGTCTACACAGGGGTGAAGAACGTTAGCAATTCTCTGGTTGAACCTGGACTTTCTTACGGGGCCAAACAGTCACAGATAATGTCGAAAATCATACTGCCAGCAGCAATGCCGAACATCATGATTGGCCTGAGGCTTGGCGTTGCTAGGGCGATCGATGGCGTGATTATTGCGGAAATGATCTTCTCAGTATTGGGACTCGGAGGTATGATATTTGATGCAGCAGATAAACTCCAGATTGGACTTTCGATTGCTGTCATCTTGGTACTTGCAGCTTTGAGCATTGCACTAAATGAAATCATGAAATACTTAACTAAGAAGGTCGTGGCCTGGAAAGAAGCAGCCGCGATGATCAGGGAATAAAAAAAGATAAATAATAGACATAGTTGCGGTGATCAAGACTTGGCATCCAAAGTCGCTCTAATAGGACTCGTAATACTTGTTGTAGGTTTAGTAGTCGGTCTCTATGGTGCAGCCTATCCAAGCGCCGCCTCGAGCCAGCAGCCGTACTCTATCTTGAACACAACACTTCACATAGATCCAAACGATTACCAATCAGCAAACTTGAATATGTCTTCTGGACAAACAGTCAATCTTGCCCTAATGATCACCAACCAAACAATCTTCCAATTCTATATAATGAACCAGTCCCAATATTACACTTACTATGGTTGTGCGCCGCTTTGTCATACAGGAAACGTTTCAGGCGTCGTAATTACAAACCAAAATCTCACATCTCTATTCAATTCGTCCACAATAACACCGAACCAGAATTATACCCATCAGTTCACCGCGCCTTCGGCAGGAATGTATTACTTCATATTCGACAACTCTGTCGGACCGAGCTGGGCTACATATGATGGTCAAAGTGCTTCTGGGTTTACCGACGGAACATTCTCCATGGTTGGAACGCAGGCAGTTACGACGCATTCAATTAACTGGGTTCCGCTTGGTGCAGGTATTGCGCTGCTGATAATTGGCGGAGCAATAGCAACAGCAATGTGGGAGTCAAAGCCAGCAAAGCCGAGCACACCTCCAACACCACCAGTGATCACAGCTCCAGCTCCAAAGTAACCGAAACCCTTACTGCCGCGCGAATTTGGTAAGCGTGGCAGGCAAATTTTCTTTCAGCCAGAAGCCGGTCTAGTTGTTACTGTCAGCGTTTGAAGCAGTCATTCTCACAATAATCAGCATAGCCTTCGGAGCCATTGGGAACATTTCCGGTGGAGGCGGGGGGACTTTTGTCGTTCCCGTCATGGTGGAGTTGTTCGACAAACCCATCAACGTGCTTCTTGGTGCCGTATTTTTCATGTACTTCACCGGAGCGCTCTCTGGCTTGGTCGTCTACGCAAGGAAAGGACTAGTAGATTATCGGTCGGGGGTGATTCTTGCTCTCCCCTGCATACCCGGAGTGGCTATCGGGACACTGCTCGAGACGAGCATTTCAAAGATAGAATTCAAGATAATGCTCGGCGTAGTCACAATAGCTCTTTCTGTGTTGGTTTTATTGCGAAGAAACCAGACTGCCAGCATAAATCAAAGTCAGACAAATTCAGAAGTGGGTCAACCAAGATCCCGTGCCGTGAGCAGAATAGTCGACCAGTCAGGGCGAGTCTTCGAGTACAAGCCTAACTTGCCTGCGGGACTTGTGATCAATTTTGGAGCTGCACTGCTCAGCGGTATGTTTGGAGCCGGAGCAGCCCTAGTTATAGTGCCAGCCGCTATGCTCTTCGTAAAGATGCCGAGCCACGTGGCAATTGCGACCACGAGGATAATGCTTGTCGTACTCAACGCAAGTGCGGTCATTACACACGTAAGCATTGGCGCAATAGACTGGCTCTACGCCGTAATCTTGGCCATCGGTGCATTGATCGGGAGCATACTGGGTGCCAGAATAGCATTCATGTTATCCCCGGCACTATTGACAAAGGTCATAGCGATATTCCTCATCGCACTTGGCGCCTATCTCATAATAAGCGCCTAACTATTCGCTTTCTCTGTCTTGAGTATTTGTTCCGGAAAGATGTACGAAATCGCTTTGGGGCCACAGACCGCCGAGCAAATGCCGCAGAACCAGCACTCGTCGTTGAATTTCACAATTGGCTTTCCATCTTCAAAGTAGATCAGGTCTCCAGGACAAAACTCGATACAGTTCCTACAACCCTTGTTCGAAATGCATGTACTCCTGTTGATGATCACGCCATAGTCGGGATTATCCCTTCCCTTCCACTCCAGCCCCTGCTTGTACTGCTTTTCCGCCTTCATAACTGCAGAGTCAGTCATTGTGCTGGCGCCTCCAAAATTCCGAAGGTCTGATTTCCACGATCGTCCTGCCAGATTCTAGATCCTTCTTGACCACGACCATTCTGCTTCCCCATTCCGGATCGGGCTTTGGATAGTCTCCACGCGGTGCGATTAGGTTTCCACCCCAACGAGTTTCCTTCCTCTCCAGAGAGGAGTGTGTGACAATTTTTGCGACGACCAGTATGTTCTGCGACTCCAAAGCTCTAAGCAGTTCGTGGAAGGAGCTCGCCTTCAGGTTGCTAGCCATTGGTGTTATCTCGTCAAGCAAGATGAGCGCGGTTTTCATCGAAGTCGCTGTCCGCTCGAAACCGACGCAGTCAGACATGATGTTCCTGATTTTTTGCTCGAACTCTTGTTGGCTCACGCCGTTCTTGTTTTTCAGCGGGGCGTACACCCTTGACTGCTCCCTCTGAATCTCCTCGAAGGGTATCCCTTTCCATTCGGTGGACTGTGCGAACTTGGCCGCGTTTTTCCCGGCCCTGTATCCCTCGACTGCCACACGCGACACGGCAGTGCTGCCGGTTCCCTCGCCCGCGGAGTAAAGTCCTTTCACAGTTGTGGCACAATCCTCGTTGATCAGTATGCCAGATTGCTCGTGAAACTCGGAGACACTTACCTCCATCAGTTCCTTGGAGAGGTCGATGTTCTTCTGCCTCAGATAGTCGCCAAAGGGGCCCTTGTCCACTACAAGCGTTTCGACTAGCCTATCAAGCTCTTCCTTTGGCAGATGCCTTGCGTCCACGTAGCATGGTCCTCTACCTTCCCTCATCTCTGAGTAGATTCCCCATGTGAGGAAGGCTCTCTCTGCCCTTTCTCCCAGTGGGTGGTACTTTGTCATGAAGCGCTCGCCCTTGGAATTTATCAGGTAGCAACCCATCCCGAAGAAGGCGTGCGTGCCCGGCGTGCTGTAGCCCTTGGCGCACATTGTCAGGGCAAGGAACTCTGCGTTAGCCATCTCCGCTCCCGCATTAAACGCCATCGCTATCCCGTCTCCAGTGTTGTACGGGCTGTGCCACGAATCGTACGGATGTCCCGAAGTACTCCTGTACAGCCTGCAACCCTCGCCGGTAGTGATGATGACGGACTTTGCTTCAAAAATATGAAATGAACCGTCGAGCGCGTGAAAACCTGTAGCCCCAACTGCTTGCCCATCCTTCATTAGTATGGTGGTAATCATCACGTGGTTGATGACAGGTATTTTGTTGTCGATGACATGGCTCGCTGTTATGCGCTTAAAGTTCGAGCCGTCAAACTGAACAGTGTATGGATGGCCCTCCCCGAATGCCTCGACTCGATAGTACTTGCCAGTCTTCTCATCCCTGAACGGCATACCGAGCTTCTCAAACCGCTTGCTGATTTCGGGAAGTTCATAGGCAAAGCGCCTTATCAGCTCCCTGCTTTCATTAGGGATGTTTCTTCCGCCCGCGATGTACGTCCGGAAGAATTCTTCAGGATTATCCCAGTCTTCTGTTCCAAGAACTGCAAGAAAGTGATCCTCTCCGGTTCCTGCATCCCCAGACGAATAGATGTTGTACTTCTCCGCAACGATCGCACTGGAGCCCGCCTCCTTGGCTCCAACCGCTGCAAGGCAGCCCGCCACTCCCCCGCCGATAACGAGCACCTCGGCCTTGTGAACGTGCACCCGAGGTTTGAGGTCAGGGCCCGGTGTAATGAGTACCTTTTCTTTCTTTGTTTTTGCCTCTACACTTTGACTCATACTACTATCAACTCAATTGGTGTCTTTGTTAGGGCATCATGACCCTTGTCTGTTATTACGTAGCTTCTTCCTACAAACATGCCAAGGTCGCCCTCCAGAGTGATTGCGTTTGGTTCGAGCATCACTGTCATACCTGCTTTGAGCGTTCTTTCGTAGGGTTCAGCTTCTATCCTGTCAAGCGAACACTCTGGTCTTTCGCTTGAAATACCGAGCCCGTGCAAAAGCAGCGGCCTAGATTGGCTCCCGTGGTCGCGGTACCACTTGCCCATCTTTGATAGGTCATCAAGAGTGACGCCTGGCCTGAGCCCTTCGACCATGAACTCAAAGCCCGGTTTCACTATCGTCTTCCAGAACTTTTCTACACGTGGCGTGGGCTTTCCAACCAGAACCGGAGTGCCAATCTGAACATGTAAGCCACGATATTCGACTGAGATTTCATTCAAGATCAGGTCACCCTTTTGCAGAACACGACCGGAAGGCCTGGGATTACCGAAAAACTGCGCAGGGTTTGACATCGGGGTTGATCCGATTATTATGAAAGTAAAGTCGGCGTCGTTCTTGTGTATCTCGTAGGCAACCTCTGCTCTTAGCTCGTACTCCTTGACTCCGGGCTTTGCGACATTAGCCATAGCCTTGATCGCTCTGTCGCAGATCTCGCCTGCCTTCTTCATCACTTCGATCTCCTCCTGACTCTTCACGCACCAAAACTCGTGAAAAATATCCGGAAGAAAAGTGAATTTGGCGTTTGGCAGACCTTCCTTCAGTGCAACAAACTGGTTGTACGGCAGATAGTCCTTGAAGCGGGGGTCAATCAATGAGATGCCAATGTTACCACCATCCTTGTCCAGTTCCTTCAGGCGTGCGACGATCGCTTCATGGAACTTGCCTACCTTCGAAGGCCTGACATCATTGACCACCACAGCCCTCCTAGTCGCCTCGATGTGCGAACCTCCCATAGAGTAGACAAGCGTGGGTTCATCTTTCTCTTCCACGCTCACTACGAGATAGTTGGAAATCCCGTGCCACTCCTTAGTGTGGTTTGTGAGCCAGCCCATCCCGTAACAGGCGCTCCAGTGGTTTGGCCCGCCGCAGACAATCATTGCATCGATGGAATTCTTCTTCATGTATTCTCTGACTAGAGAATACCTCCTTCGATACTCGGCCTCTGAGAAACGCGGATACAAAGCGTCCCTGTAATACGGGCTCTCTGGAAAGTCGGAAAAGTTTACACTCGAATCTAGTGAAGATCTTACTTCTTCATATTTTCGCATGCTTGGAGTGAGCGTTTTTCTTCCTTTCCTTAAACTATTCGATGTCTGCGTGCATAGCCTCGGAAATAACCTCATAAATCGCCCAAATATCGATGAGACTCGATTCAAGAGAAGGGTCTTATGCAGTTAGAATGTCACATTCGCCAATCTCTCTTGCTTTAAGGCAGGAGTCTTGAAATGGCTGAAGCAAAGAACCTTAGGCTTCTCGGGCACAACGAGCTTTCCGGTTATGGCAACGGCGGCCAGATAATTGTGAAAAGGATTGGCCGCAGGAAGTATCTCGCGTTCATAGGACACATGAAGGGTAAGTCCTTCACCATCCTCGACGTGAGCGAACCATCAAAGCCCGAGGTCGTTCACCAACACGAAGCATATGAAGGCACGCTCTCACACAAAGTCCAGCTCCTCAATGGCAGGTATCTATTCTCAAACTGCGAAAAGGCCCGGGATCCTAAAGTAACTAGATTCGATTCTGGTTTCAGAATCTTCGACATCAAGGACGAATCCAACCCCGTTGAGGTCTCGTACACGCGAGTCCAAGGGAACGGGACCCACAGATTCTGGATAGACAATGATATTGCAATGTTTCCCTCATTTGTTGATGGTTTTGACGGAAGGATCTTACTGATTTACGACATCAAAGATCTTGCAAAGCCAGAGCTCGTTACAAAGTGGTGGTATCCTGGACAGAACGTAGCCGCAGGCGAGGACCCAAACGTGTGGCTGAGCAAGGGCAAGAAGGTCAGAGCGCATGGTCCACCGATTAGGATCAAGAACAGGCTCTACCTAGGGTATTGGGACGTCGGTGCTCTGATTTTCGATTGCAGCGACATCAAAAATCTCAAAGTTATTTCGCAGACGAATATGTCTCCGCCCTACGGAGGCTGCACGCACACTGTGCTTCCTATATCAAATGACATGGAAGGAAGAAAGTGGCTCGTGGTCACAGATGAGTCGATGGCAGAGCACTGCCAAGAGGAGACAAAACTCCTGTGGATAGTGGATGCTACAGATGAGACACACCCTGTTCCTGTTTCGACTTTTCGAGTAAGAGATCCCAAGTTTTGTAAGCAAGGGGGCAAATTCGGCCCGCACAATGTGCAGGAAGAATTTCATCTGAAGGACTATGATATTTACGCATCCTGGTTCAGCGCGGGCGTACGCGTCGTGAACATTTCCGATCCGTACTCACCCAAAGAGGTCGCGTATTACATCCCAAAGCCAAATGTGAAAAAGCAGAAAGTTATCCAGACTAATGATCTGTGCTTAGACAGCCGAGGACTTGTCTACACGATAGATCGCTTAACTGCAGGCGTCCACATCTTGGAAAGGACCTGACTTGGCAAAGGCATTTCCGCAATTCTCCAAACATGAATACGCCAGGCGGAAAAAGGCGCTTAGAGATCTAATGGAGCAGAACTCCATTGATCTCGTGGTCATATCAGGAGGAAGGGGAGAAGTTGCAAACCTCTACTACTGGACCCACTATAACGCAAGCTCCAAGTCTTACTTCTTGACCGGAGACGGCAAAGTAGGAACGCTGCTTGTCGGGCACTACAACCACATTCCCACGGCAAAAGCGATGAGCATTGTGGATCGCATCGAGTGGACGACTCATGCGCATACAAAGAAGATTGTCGATTCGGTTTCTCAAATGCTGGGAAACAAGAAGTCCGCAAAGGTGGGATTCATAGGAAACCCGCCGTATGAGGCTGTTGATCAGCTGCGATCAAAACTCGGATACAATGTGGTTAACCTCACAAAGCAGGCGAACGAAATTCGCGCCCTAAAATCTTTCGAAGAAATTGAATGGTTAAAGGAGGGAGCGCGACTTACCGATCTTGCGGCGAAGGCTATCGAAGACGAACTGAGACCTGGCATGACGGAGTTTGACATCTCGGACATCATCGAAAGATCGTACACAAGAGAAGGTGGAACGACCCGAATACATTACCTTGCATCAACCACGATGAAATCGCCGAAGATCTCAGTGCCGGCCCAGCAGCAGTTCGGAAGAAAGCTGTTGCGCGGAGACGTAATCCTCACCGAGATTAGCGCAGAGTATTACGGCTACGCCGGACAGCTCCATCGGCCCATTACAATGATAGACAGCCCCACTGGGGAATATATGAAACTCTACAATGTCGCACTCGATGCATACGAACGAGTTTTTCAAATCTTGAGAGATGGAGTCACCTCGCAGGAGATCACAAAGATCGCCGACAAAGCAATTGTCGAAAAGGGCTACACCATCTGTGACAGCCTCGCTCACGGTTTTGGGGTAGATTTGATGCACCCGGACGTTGGTACATCGAACTCGGTATACGAAGAAACAGGTTACGTGTTTAAAGAAAACATGGCAGTCGTGATACAACCGAATCCGATAACGAAGGACGAGAAGTTTGGAGTCCAGCTTGGAAACCTGTGCCTGGTAGGGAAGAAAAGGAGTCGGTGCCTCCAGAAATATCCGCTCAGACTTATTACTGTTCGATGAGGGAATCTTCCCTTCATCCCGAAACTCTTGAGTAGATCTCTAGAGCGCATCAATGTTAGAACCATCTTGCGAGAAGTAAATTTGAAGGTAGTCGGAGTTGTCCACACTAGTGCCTCCGATGATGACATACGAAGCAGAAGAAAAGACATTACATCTACCGTGGAAATCTTTCCAGAATTTACGGATGCTCTGGAAGGCGTGGATGGATTCTCTCACATCTTCGTCATAGGCTATCTGAACAGGCTCAGGGCGGAGCAGATTGGACCATTGAAAGTAAAGCCAAAGGGACTGCTCCGACACGGTCTCACGCTGGAGGAGCTGCCTTTGGTCGGGGTGTTTGCATTGGATTCTCCCACTCGTCCCAACCCAATCGGACTGGGCCTTGCTCATCTTATCAAGAGAGCCGGCTCAAATCTAGTAGTGTCAGACCTGGACTTTTTTGACGGAACGCCCGTGCTTGACATCAAGCCGTACCAGGGAAGCTACAGAGTGGAGCAATATAGTTTGCCCGATTGGCACACGAGGCTGCTGGAAAAAGCAGGCCATGTGTGAGTGTCGCGGCCGACATGCCTGCAACATACGAGACTATGCATGATGTGTGGGCTTCGTATTGAAAAACAAACGAACACGAGGGATAGCTCCCTTCGAATCTCATACACAAAGGTATGAGAAGTGGTTTGAAAGTCATGAACCTGCATATCGATCTGAACTCGATGCCATCCGAACTCTGATCCCGCACTTTAGGTCAGGGATGGAAATAGGTGTTGGCACGGGCCGCTTCTCGATTCCCTTCGGCATCAAAAATGGAATAGAACCAGCAAGAAGCGCACTGCGCATAGCTCGCTCCAAAGATATCGAGGCTGTTCAAGCGGTTGGCGAGGCTCTGCCCTTCGCCTCTTCAAAGTTCGATTTTGCGTTGATTGTTACGACAATCTGCTTCTTTTCAGATGCACTGCTTGCCCTAAAGGAAGTGTTCAGAATACTGGAACCTGGTGGATCAATAGTAATCGGCTTTGTTGACAAAAACAGTATCTTGGGTAGAAAGTATACTAGACAAAAAGAAAGTCCATTCTATGCAGAAGCGACTTTCTACGGAGTCGAGGAAATTGCACATCTCCTAGCGGAGGCGGGGTTCCACCGTGCAGAATACGCTCAGACTCTGTTCGAAGGGATCACAGACGAAATACAACAATCAAGGATTGGACATGGTGCGGGTTCATTTGTAGTTGTTCGCGCGGTTAGGCAATAGAGAACATCCTAACACCTGCCAGCGTCTTTCTACCTTTATCGCAAGCGTTGCCTATAATAGTCCAAGTTGTTTTCCCGATCGAGATGAGCGAAAATTCCAAGAGTAAGGCAGGGGCATTCGGTATTGCCCTTCTTGCCACTGCGTTGTGGGGACTCTCCGGAACAGCCGCGCAGTTGCTCTTCCAAAAATACTCGTTTCCGCCACTAGGGCTTGTCACTCTCCGTCTCTTCATAGCAAGTGCTATGCTCTTCGTGTGGCTCAGACCAAAATGGCCAGGGCCTGATTCTAAGCAGATGCTCCTCTTTGGCATCTTTGGAATACTGCCTTCCCAGCTCTTCTACTTTCTTGCCATAAACTACTCCAACGTCGCCATGGCCACACTGCTCCAATTACTCTTCCTTCCAATAGTTGCTGTCTACGAGATCTTGATTCGAGTGTACAAGTTTACTTTCTCACATCTGGCTGCAATATTGCTTGCGATGGGTGGCACAGTTCTTCTTGTCCTCAACGGTCCCAGTCTTTCGCTCCACATAACGCCGCTTGGTTTCTTGTTCGGCACCCTCTGCGCTCTTGCAGCGGCTTACTACACGCTGGCTTCCAAGCGTCTGACGGTGGTCTACGGGTCATGGTCGGTAACAGCTTGGGGATTTCTCATCGCAGGAGTGGTTTCATTACCTATTGGAACCATCAGTCTGATCAACGCAAGCTTTACGATTCCTGTCATTCTGTTAATCTTGTTTGTTGGATTTTTCGGAACATTGCTCGCCTATGGCTTGTATGTCATGAGCCTCCAGCGACTAACTGCGACAGAGGCATCCATCACTGCCACTGGAGAACCCATCACAGCCTCTATTGCGTCGTACGTCTTCATTGGAGTCTTACTGTCTCCATTCCAGTATTTAGGCGGTGGTTTGATCCTGGTAGCAATGTACTTCCTGCGAAACGTGATCAGAAAGCCGGAGGAAGAATCGGATAACGTCTGAAGCCAATCAATGAGATATGATGTCAGAAGTTGTGTTTGAATCAAAGAGTGTGAAACGCCTTAGAATGCTGGTAATGATACTTTGCTTTTGAAATAGGTTGAAGAACAGGAGCTCGAGACATTTGTCACACGTAGCTCGGCCAACTTTAGTTCATAAACGAAAATTGGAATTCATATCTTCCTTAGTAAGCAGTGCAAAGCATCATATCAACTCTTAATAGTTTCACAAAGTCAGGCAGTGCCGACGAAATTGCCCAAAGACAACCAAAAGTTGTACGACCTCACTCAAGAGTGGGGTGCAGGAATTCCTCCGTGGCCTTACTTCCCCGACCCCGTAGTCTCCAGTTTCCACAGGTTCCCCAAAGACACGCTGCACAGCATGCGCGTGGACACTGCTATGCACGTTGGAACTCATGTGGACGCTCCGCTTCACTTCAACCCAGAAGGCTGGGACAGCTCAGAGATCCCGATGGATGTTCTTTTCGGCGAAGGCATAGTAGTCGACCTCGAAGATGAGCTGGATGAGTTCGACATAATCACTCCCAAGATGGTCGAGGACAAGACCGAAGTCAAAAACGGCGACATACTGATCTTGCACACTGGATGGCACAAGTATCACTGGATGGCCGCTAAGAAAAACGAGGAAAAATACTTCACGAGACACCCAGCTCCGCACGTGGAATTCGCAAAGTGGGCGATCAAGAAGAAACTTAAATGGCTTGGAGCAGACACTCCTGCCCTGGACCATCCGTTGAACACTGCGATAAGAAAGATGAGGCCTGACTTGTCGCGCCTGTTCCAAGAAAAGCAAGGTAAGAGTATAGACGAACTTCTACCGATGGATCAGTTCCTCCAGGTTCACATCATGACTGCAAAGAACAACATGTGTCTTGTTGAGAACATTGCAGGAGACATCGATAAGGTCCTCGGAAAGAGGATGAAGTTCGGCGCCTTTCCCTGGCGATTCATACGCGGAGAAGCTAGCATCTGCAGAGTCGTCGCATTCGAAGGATTCTGAACTAAGTCAAGAGAAGCTAGGCACTACGTCCCTGCTGAAGCTTCTCATCATTTCTTTGAACTTTGTCACTGGGAAAAACATTACAGCCATGTATTCGCAGCCCAGATCTCTGTATTTCTGAACCATTTCCGCCGCCTTATCCATGGTTGCAATTGCAGGCAGTGCGAGCGATGCGTTTGGTTCCACGAAGTATCCCATCAAGCTGAGCAAAGGAGTCTTTCTTCCCACTTTGCTTGCTTCCTCCTTAATCTTCGGAACGCTTGCTGCATAGTGTTCGATCGTCGCCCCGACAGCCCTTCCGGGGAACCACGCATCGGCAAGATCGCCCGTAAGCTTCAGCATCTTGTCGTGTATAGCTCCCAGCCACACCGGCGGTCCTCCCTTCTGGACAGGTTTTGGCTCGCAGATTGCACCCTTTGCTTTGTAGTACTTGCCGTCATAGTCCGCCACATCCTCAGTCCACAACTTCTTCACGAGCTCGATCCCTTCGCGAGTCCGCTCTACCCTCTCTCCGTCGGAGTACCAGCTTCCATAGACTTCGAACTCTGGTTTGTCCCATCCCGCACCGACACCAAGTATCACTCTGCCCTCCGAGAGAATATCCACGGTCGCAACCATTTTAGCAAGTATCTCTGGCTTTCTCAAAGGCATCGGAGTTACGCAGGTTCCCAGTCTTATCCTGCTGGTTTTTGCCGCGAGGTTAGCAAGCAGCGTCCAAGCTTCGAGCGTCGCGTTCTGCTTTACTGTAAGGTCCTTTGGGGCATGTGGGCGCAAAAAGTGGTCAGTGACAAAGAACGAGTCGTAGTTCAGTGCTTCTGTTTCTCTGGCCAGTTCTTCGAACAATCTTGGTGTATAGGAGAAGGGCTCCCAGTTGTAGGCGCAGATTCCGAACTTCAATTGCTGGCCGAAAATTAGGCTGATTGTTAATATGGATAATGCTTACCCCGAGGATCTACCATTGTTCCGAGATACCGCACCAAGTGGGCCATTTCCTGCAATTTCCGCAAGGCAAGACTAAAATGAGAGCCAAGAAAAGGCTCGAAAGATACAAGGAAGTTACTAGTTGTCAGAGCATTCTTCTGAAAGCGTCTTCATGTATTTCCCCACCAACCGAGGCTGGTCGCACCAGTTGATCCGAATTATTGGCGAATCCGCTAACGGTGGCGGAGATTTTGGAGAGATAAATAGGGCAGCGAGTAAGATGACGGTCGGCGATCCCGAGTCGTGGTTCAAGGAATGGTACACGATTGGGTTGTACGTCGAAAAGCTTGCAAAGACAGCTGAAAAGATAAGTTTCATCGAATCAGCACAGCAGGCGTATTTTCGATCATCAAACTATTACAGAATGGCAGATTTCTATCTCGACCGAAACGACAAACGAGAGAAACCCACGTACCGTAAACACGTCCAGAACTTCGCGAAGGCGGCTTCACTTGCAAGTAGAATCAAACCTGTTTCGATCCCCTTCGAGGGAAAGAAGCTCCATGCTTACTTTGTGAGTTCATCGCCTGATACAAAGAAGATGCCCTGCATTGTGATATTTGGCGGCGCTGATGCTACGTGTGAGGAAGTCTACTTCAATAGCGCCGTGGATTGCATCAAGCGAGGAATGCACGCGCTAATCATCGATGGTCCAGGGCAGGGTTATACACTCAGGTTTGAGAAGCTCTATGCTCGATACGACTACGAGAAGGTTGTGGCCGCAGCTATCGATTTTCTGGAAAAGACCTACTTCAAGACGGTCGACTCGAAGAGAATTGCGATCATGGGCCGAAGCTTGGGCGGATATTATTCGTCAAGAGCTGCGTCGATGGAAAAGAGAGTACGCGCGGCAGTTGTGTTTGACGCGATCTTCAATGTTCGGGAGGATGTGTATGATTTTTTCCCACCAGTAAAACGAGCGATAAATTGGGACATCGGGGCAAAAGACGATGAAGACGCTATCGAGAAGTTGAAGAAATTCGACCTTTCGGGCGTTGCTGAAAAAATGCGTTGTCCGGTTCTTATAGTACATGGAACGGAGGATTACGTCTCCTCTCCAAAGGCAGCCGAAAAACTGTATAAGGCCATCGGCTCAAAGGACAAGATGCTCAAGTGGTACAAGGCGGGTCACGGCGCGTCTGCCTACAGAGCTGAATCGACATCTTACGTGTTCGACTGGCTCTACTCAAAGCTAACTCGAGAGTCCCAAGATTAGCATCTCCATCCTGTGATGCCCTAACTATCATTACATAAAGACTGCTACAAGGGGCAGATTTTTGCCTCTCAACAATAATCGCCGTGAGGAATACAGTGTAGAGATTGGTTATTGCAGAGTCTCTCAAGAAACCTTATTTGCAAGTCCCAGAGTTTCGATCTTTGGGTTAAGCATTGGCTACCTCAACCGTGCTAAAGGGCAAGAAACCTGTGGCTACAGTGGCTCATGTAGATGAGCTTCCGACGTATTACGACCTTCATGGAAAGAGACAGTTGAAGATCCTCTTCGACGATGAAGTCGGTGGCGCAGAAAACTGTGCTGTCGAGTATATCACTTACCAGAAGGGTGACGAGGTCAAAATGCACAAGCACGACGACTCGGAGCATGCGTTCATCATACTGAAAGGGACGGGATTTTTTGAGTGTGACACGGGTAGGTACAAGATAAAGGAGGGCTCTGTGATGTTTATGCCAAAGGGAGCTAACCATCGAATTGGAAATGATGGCGCTGGAGAAATGGTGCTGCTTGAGATATTCGCACCACCAACCGCCGAAAGAAAGAAAGGGCTTGCGACTTGCTACTCGATCGCAAAGTGGAAGAACCATTTCGACGAAAAGCTGTACAAGGAAAAAGTTGACTTTGCAAAGAGTAGAGGCGTCAAGAGCAAGGCGCCGCCCAGCTCAAAGTAACATTTAGGCGGCTATCCTACAGAGGACCATCGGATGTCCAGTGCAATTGACATCCTCCTACGAATAAATTCATAGGATTCCCTATTCCTGTATTTCGACCAGAATAGGAATTTTAGTGGTTTGTGCTTCTATCGTGTTCTCTCTGTCTTGGATGATCATAGAGCTTTTACTCTTCCACCCGCATCTGTCCCACCTTAGAAGTAAAGGCTCTGCCATGGAGCCTGCTACCGCTAGTTCCTTCTTCTCCCTGTGAGGACTTGCGTCGGCTATGTTTCTTGATCCGTTTACATCGGCGTTGATGTAACTGTGCTTTACTGGACAGTAGTATAATCCGCGATAGATTCTTGCATTTGGATGTATTGGATGTCCTTCGCACAGCGAACATCTTTGTGATGAGTACGCCTCTGATACTGGTGTAATTTTGATTTCGTACTCTTCGCCCAGTTCCTCGATCCTTGAAGTGATTTGTTTGAATGACCAGTAGTTGTGAATCTTCTGGTTGACTTTTCTTGAGTAGTTTGCAGCTTCCCTGATTTGAGTAAGGTCGCCTATTACTAGTTCTGTTACACCTGCCTCTTCCAGTCTTTCAAAAAGATCTCTCAGCATCGCATTCATCGCGTGCTTGAAGTGCTGCTTTCTTTTTCCGAATAGTGTTTTGAGTTTCTTGGAGGTATGTCGGTTGTTGATCCTGTTTAGTCTGGATTGTATTGCGGCTATTTTCTTTGTATAGTATGTCCAGTCGCTTAAGAGCGCGCGTCCTGAATAGATTACAGATTGATACTTTATTCTTGCTGTTATGAGGTTGCACACACCTAGATCGATTGGCGCAGTAATTCTGCGTGGTTCTGATGACTCCAAAATCTTTCGTTTGGGCAATTCGATCGGTTGGTGTGCATACCATCGATTATTGTTGTGACGTTGAATTTCCAGTCTGCCTTGCTTTCCTATCCACAGTGCTCCTGAAGTGTAAGCGATCTTGATTTCGTTGCTGATGCTTACTACGTGATCGTCTAGCCAGCAACCATCGTTTCTTACGAAGATGCCTCTTGGTTCTAGCTTGTTTGTCTTCCTGTCCTTCCAGTAGTGCGGTAGTCCGATCTTCTTGATGTTTTGAGGTAGTCCGCCGCTTTTCTTCAGTTTTAATAGACTATATGTTGCCTTCCATGCCTCATCAAGTTTGTGCAGAAGAGCTTGAGCCTTGCAGGTTCCTAAGAGTTTGAAGTCTGGATCATCTTTGAAGCACTCGCATTGAAATGCGTACGATGGTCTTTTAGTATGATGAAAGACAGCCTGTCTTCTCTGGTAGTTTGCCCTGTTCCAAAGACGAGCTGTTGCTTCGCTCAAGCGATTGAGTGTTCTCTCCTGTTCTTGATTGGGATGAAGGAGCACTGTGTTTGTGCGGATCAAAGCGCGTAGTGATTACAGTAATATTGCAGTATTCAAGTTACTATGATCAAGTCTCGCTAACCCATGGTTGAAACACATGTGCTTGCGCTAGAAGTTTGGCCAACATGGACAATCCGCCTTCGCTCCTTTTCTGCTCCACCGTTGCCGACCCCTCGCGAGCTCCTTCGGGCAAGCACACATACAAGGTGATCTCATTTGTGCCACCAAATCTAAAAAAGGGCAGCTGGGATGATCTTAAAGAAGAGTACAATGCTGCAGTCGAAGACTATCTCTCAAAGATAACGACTAATTTTGGGAAGAGCATAATCCTAGCAAGACGGGTAGAGAGCCCAATGGATCTTTGGAGAAGAAATCCAGTGAACTGGGGAGGCTCTTGCCACGGCGGAGATATGGCGCCCGAACACTCATGAAAGACTCTCTCCTCTCCATGTCGTTATCCAGAGCGTTGCCAAAAGCCAGCCGACTTGAGTATTATTCAGGAAAGCATGTTAAGCTTATGCTCGTACCGCTTCGTGTTTCTGGATTCGTAGGGTTCTCTTCTTGAGAGCATAGTCCAGACTATTTTGAGCCACGATACTCCTGATTTCCCGAATAGATCCGAGAATTTCTCCTGAGATTGCAGCCCATTTCTGTCTATCAGCGCATGGACCTTGTTCTTCACGCTCGCTCGTATTCTTACAAGAGACAACCTGTGCTTGATCAGCGTCCTGATCTCGCGAAGGTCCTCTGGGGAACGTAGCTTTCTGCTACGAGGTTTGATCTCAAGAGATGGGCGAGCATCCTTGCGTCTATTTCATCGCTCTTGATTTTAGCCCATACGATAGCTTTCGTTTTCAAGGGGTTAGCCAGTACGACCTCGATGTGTTTTCTATCCAGAGTGTTGTATAGGTTTAGCCAGTAGTCGGCAGTGGATTCCATCACGACCTTGTCGTCCATAGAAAGCTTGCGAGCGAGTTGCTCTATCCCTTCGTAGCTGTTCTGGAATGCGAATTCATCAACGACGAATCCTTCCTGATCCATTATGGCAACAGCGCATTTCTGTTTTCCAACATCGATTCCAACATACCTGTTCAACTCTTTTTCACCTCCTCTGCTTTTTCCAAGCTGGCAGATGGCTGCAATCACTCATTCGATCGTTACTGATCAATTCTTTAGCAGCTCTAGGATACTGTCCAGTCAAAATGACGGTCGAATAGACCATGTTCGGGCAAGGACTTGCCAGCCTAGAGAAGGTTGAGACATGGTCTTTCATAAAGTCAAAATGGAATTTTTCGACCATCTCCAAGCTGGAGCAATTACAGATCGTTCATCCCTAGTCTCTATCTTACCGGGAGCTGCACGCATCTAGGTGGATCTGTTTCTGGCGCACCCGGCAGGAATGCTGCCAAGGTCTTGCTCGAGGACTTAATACGACTTTGAGAAAATTGTCAGTGCCTAGTCGAAAGTCATTACTGCCCGCCCAGGAACCCTGCCTTCCTCGACGTCAAGCAGTGCCTTATCCGTATCGTTGAACTTGTATAGGCTCGTAACCACAGGCTCTACCTTCCCCTTCTCAACAAGATCTATCGCCTCGCGAAATTCGTGTTTTGACGCGTATCTTGATCCGGTTATCGTGATCTCCTTTCTGATCATAGACTGCGGGTCTACCAGGTGTAGCGGGTCTTCAGGATGGAAGTGACCAACGAGCACGAGCCTTCCCTGTGGTGCAAGAGAATCAAAACCACTGGACACTGTGGATGGCGATGATACAAAGTCGATGACACAGTCAACGCCCCTGCCACCGGTGAGTTTCTTCGCTGCCTCCGATACCTCCTCGGCTTTCGCGTTTATGCCGTGTGCGGCACCGTACTTTTTCGCCAATTGTAGCTTTTCCTCCGATACGTCGACCGCAATAACTTCAGAACCATACAGTTTCGCCATCTGGACCATGTGTATGCCAACTCCTCCGCCCGCGCCAAATATCAGAACCTTGTCGAGTGGAGTTAGCTTCGCCCTGCGCTTTGCAATGTGGAGAGGAGTTGCGATTGCGTCAGAAATTATTGCAGCCTTGGCATAGCTCATCTTGTTGGACTCGAACTTGAAGAGGTTTTGCGCAGGGAGCTTGACGTACTCTGCAAAACCGCCGTCGATCTTGGTTCCGACATTGCCCTTGAAGTTCAAGCAAGTAGTCTCCCTATCAGTTAGGCAGAACTCACACCTGCCGCATGTGAGATAGAAGTAAACGGCTACCGAATCTCCCACTGCGAGTTCCGTCACGCCTTCGCCTACAGCCTCAACCACGCCGGCTATCTCGTGTCCGATTATCCTTGGGGCCGTAGCGTTCATCCTGCCGAGTCTAACCCAAGATAACGTAAGACCAACGCCGCAGGCTCTTGTTCTCACGAGAGCCTCTCCCCTGCCTGGTTTGGGCATGGAGACGTCAGACAGCTTCAACCTCTGTCCAAAATCATTTAAAACGAATGCCTTCATCTGCTTACTCACTACTTCAACCCATCTGGAGAAGGTAAGGACTCTCGATATAGTCCTTGATTTTTTGCAGTAGCTGGGCTGCCCTAGCTCCATCGGTGACCCTGTGGTCAAACACTAGCGTCAGAGTCATGTATGGATTGTCGTGACCGTCTTTCCTGACCTGCCCTGCCCCGATTATAGAGACCTGCGGTGGGTTGATTATCGGGATGAACATGTCTACACCAAAACCCCCTAAGCTAGAAACCGACGTAGTGCCGCCTCTTACCTCCGAAGGAGTAAGCCGTCCAGACCTCGCTCTTGTTGCCAGATCTTCGATTTCGGCAGATATCTCTGAAGCAGTCTTCTTGTTTGCATTCCTTACGACAGGAGTGATTAGACCAGAGTCAAGTGCAACCGCTATGGAAACGTCAACATCTTCGAAGAGGTGCATCTCACCGTTCTCAAACCTGCAGTTGATGTCAGGGAATGCCCTGAGAGCGCTAGCAACCGCCTTGGTGACTATCGCAGTAAAAGAAACGCGTTTTCCAATCAGCTTTTCGAGTGCAGCCCTGAATTTCTCAGCTTCCACAAGCTTCACGTCTACAAAAAGAGGAACCTGTGGAATCTGCGTCCAGCTCTGAGTCATCCTCTCTGCGATGGTTGACCTCATAGAGGTCAAAGGTACTACTTTGACAGGTTTTGCCTCAGTCGTAACAGCTTCGGGCTGCGCAGGTACAGACCTTGCTTGTGGAGTTTCGGCAAATTTCTGAACATCCTTGCTTGTGACTCGACCCAGCGGTCCCGTTCCCCCTACCTGTTTCAGATCTACTCCAAGCTCTCTGGCTGCACGTCTTGCAGACGGGGACGCCCTAACCCAGTTTTCCCGTTGACTTGTCTTCTCCTCTGGAACCGCAGGTTGCGGCTTGCTTGCTTGAATTATAGGAGCCTCCACCTTCGATATTGCTGGCCCTGTGGGCTGCTTTCCTTCTACCGCTTCGCCCTCCTCAGCTATCGTGCCAAGAGCGATTCCAACTGGAACTTCAGCTGGTGGATTGACAATTATCTTTGCAAGCGTTCCCTCAGCTGGTGATTCTATATCGATGGAGACTTTCTCAGTATCTATCCTTACGATTGGTTCCCCCTTTGCGATTTTGTCTCCCTCTTTCTTCAGCCACTCGACCACTTTGCCGGATTTCATCTCGGGGTCAAACCGAGGCATTAGGATTTCTTTCAATGTCAAGCTTCGACCTATACGACACTCTTCACTGCTTCGATGATCTTCTTCTCGTTTGGAACGTAGGCATCCTGCAATGGAGGTGAAAAAGGAGCTGGAGTGTCAGGGCACGCGACTCTAGTCACAGGAGCATCCAGCCAGTCGAATCCCTCCTCCATCAACGTTGCAGATAACTCGGCCCCTACTCCAGAAGTCTTTGGCGCTGGCTCGACGGTTACGACTCTCCCAGTTTTCTTGAGCGATACGACCAGTGCCTTCCTGTCAAGCGGAGCAAGCGTTCTGGGATCGATGACTTCCGCACTTATTCCGTGCTCTTTCTTCAGTGTATCAGCAGCAGAAAGCGCCTTCAGAACCATGTTTGAGATCCCTATTATCGTGACATCGGATCCTTCCCTTTTCACGTCCGCCGAGCCGAATGGTATGGTGTACTCTTCCTCTGGTACGGGCCCCTTTGTCGTGTAGAGCTGTCCGCATTCGATGAACAAAACAGGATCGTTGCCACGGATTGAAGTTTTCAATAGACCTTTCGCATCATAAGGGGTTGATGGAATTGCAATCTTGATTCCCGGCGTATTCATGAAAAAAGAGGCCATCATTTGACTGTGCTGAGCTCCGGTGGATCTTCCAAGGCTGAACTGTGTTCTGATTACGACTGGTGCCGTGAGTTTGCCACCGGACATGAAGTGGACTTTGGGTACGTGGTTGACTATCTGATCGCTTGCTTCATTGATAAAATCCATGTACATTATTTCCACGACTGGTTTCAGTCCCGCTATGGCTGCGCCCAGTCCAGCGCCCGCAATAGCGTTTTCGGAGATTGGAGTATCTCTCACACGTGCCTCTCCGAATTCCTTCAAAAAGCCCTTTGTGACTTTGAAGACGCCGTCGTATACACCGACATCCTCGCCCATCACCATCACGCGCTTGTCGCTTCTCATTTCCTCAAGAAGTGCTTCCCTCAGTGCTTCTGAATATGTGATTTCTCTGGTCGCCATGTCCAAGATCTCCACTAAGTTTAATCAACGTAAGTTAGGCGGTCCACATCTTCCTGCGACGGGTACGGGCTTCTCTTAGCGTACTCGACAGAGTCTTCGGCAGTCTTGATAGCCTTTTTGTCTATTGCGTCGATCTCTGATGGTTTCAATATAGAATCCGCGATCAGTTTCCTTCCGAGTTGAGTTATAGGGTCGCGCACCTGCCATTCAGAGACCTCTTCCTTCGTCCTATAGGCGAGACCAGTATCGTAGACTCCGTGACCCTTGAAGCGATATGTCCTACACTCAAGTAGAGATGGTCCTTCACCCTTCCTTGCTCTTTCCACTGCATCCTGCGCTGCGCGTCTCACCTTGAGTACGTCCATACCATCAACCAGCACTCCTGAAATGCCGTACGCAATTCCTCTGTCCGCGATTGTATTAGAGCCTGTAGCCTTTTGCTGCGGCATGGAGGTAGCGTAGAAATTATTCTCACAAACAAAGATTACTGGAAGCTTCCATATCGCAGCCATATTGATTCCTTCGTGGAAACTTCCAATGTTTGAAGCACCATCGCCAAAGAAACAAGCGCAGACGCCATCCTCGCCGGTTATCTTGAACTTCATTCCGACACCAGTCGCAATCGGAATCCCTCCTCCCACAATCGCTGTCGAAAAAATCACTCCCTTCTCCATGTCGGCCGCGTGCATCGAGCCACCAAGACCACCAACGACTCCGGTCTTCTTTCCCATAAGCTCTGCCATAATTTCTCGCGGATCTATGCCTTTGGCAATGCTATGCCCATGGCCCCTGTGGTTGCTAATGATGTAATCTGTCTGCCTAAGTACGTCGCAAATCCCGACCGCCACTGCTTCCTCCCCGATGTAGGGGTGAGCAAGGCCTGGTATCAATCCAGCCATGTACACCTCGGCTACCTTTTCCTCAAACCTTCTGAGGAGCACCATCTTCTCGTAGAGTCTCACTAGGGTGTCCGGTTGCACGTCCTGAAAATTAGCGCTCTGGTTGGCCATCTTACGCTCAACCCACGCTACAATAGAAAGATTAGGCTTTCGGCATGGGCGTGCGTGCTTGTTCTTCTGGCCCTGAAGTCGTCGAGAGGATGCGTTCACCATTGTAGAAAATGTTGGTCGTTACTGGCACTGCCCTCTTGAGTGTGTTGTGAGCAAAGCAAAGGCGTTCTCCCTCTTTTGCAACTTCGATGATCCTTTCTTTTGTCTCCGTGCCATCCATGTAGAGGTCGAAGATGAAATCCGTGAAATAACCATCTATCCTACGATCGGTGTGGCCTCTTACAATAGCCGAGAGATTGTCCACTTTGAGATCTTCTATTGCAGCTATCTTTGCCCACTGCATCGTTAGGCAGGAGCCAGCTCCAATTAAGAAGTAGTTAAGCGGCGTAGGACCTGAGCCGTAGCCACTTCGCTCGGGCGGTTCGTCGATATCCACAGTGAAATTTCCACCTTCCTTTGCGATGCCATGAAAGTGCAAGTGTTCGACGTGCTTCAAATCGACTCTGATGGTTCCGGCCATCTTGGCCTTGTCCGTGTTCTTCTTTCGGTTGGAGATGTATTCAACTAGACCTGGAGATAGGTCCTTGTTCACTTTCATGTTCCAAACAGGTCACCTGCTCGTTAATATTTCTACCTAGGGTGGGCAATTTCTTTTTACGCTCTGGGATTTGCTGCAAATCATACCAACCTTGTTTACCGAAAAAGTCATCGATGTCCACGCTCACATATACACGAAAAAATTTCTAAAGGAATTGGCAAGTCGGACGAATTATCCACTCGTAAATACATCTGCGGACGGCTCCCGAGTAATCCAGTTCAACGAGAAGCTCACACACAAGGTTCCGGATTCTTTTGTGGATCTGGATTTCAGGCTTAAAGAGATGGATAGGTTCGGCGTCACCACACAACTTGTCTCAGCAACGAATCCGTGGACTGATGTCTTTCCGACAATCGACCTTGCTCTAAGATGTTCGCGAATGATAAACGAAGAAATAAGCACAATAGCTAGAGATTCGAAAGGCAGGTTCTTGGGACTTGCGACTCTTCCTTTGCTTTCTCCTGAAGACGCAGCGGAAGAGCTTGTGCGCGCCGTGGATGAGCTTGGACTCTGCGGTGCCATAATAGGCACGAATGTCGGAGGAACACATCTTTCCGACCCGAAGTTTGACCTTGTTTTTGAAGCAGCAGCAAGAAAACGGGCAGTAGTATTCCTTCACCCAACTGCTCCACTAGGCGGAGACAAACTCAAAGACTACGGGTTTGTTCGCTCGATTGGATACACCTTCGAGACGACCACCTGCGTGTTAAAGATGGCATATGCTGGGCTGTTCGAGAAGTACCCTAGTCTCCGGATACTGACAGCACACCTAGGAGGAAACCTGCCGTACCTCCGAGGAAGGATAGATACAGCCTGGAAAAAATTCCCTGAATCCAAGGGCAACCTCTCCGAACCGCCAACGAAGAAGATTCGCAGCGCACTGTACGCAGACTCGATCTCGTACGACGACGGTGCTCTAAGACTGGGCACAGAGTTCTTCGGAATGGATAGAATAATGTTCGGCACAGATTTCCCATTCGAGTGGGGCATAAAGGAAGCCAGAGACAGTTTAGAGAGTGCCATTGAGGATAAGGAACAGCTTCGCGCCATTTACCATGAGAACTTTGAGAGACTTCTTGAATCAGTCAGGCACTGAGCCATAGGTAATTTTCATAATCCTCAACTGAGTACTTCTTGCCTCGCTTGGCCATTCTGAATCCCTCATTCTCTAGCAGCTTCTTTTGAGCTTCAGCACCTCCTGGATACTTTTCATTCAGGAAGCCGTTTGATTTGAGAGTCCTCCAATATGGTATATCCAGAGTCTTTCCTTGCGCCTTTGCTTCTTCGGCAGCGTTAGCCGCTATCATGATGAAGATTCCTGTTGTGAGAGAACAGCAGCCTTTGACTCTATGTCTGTGTGCTATCTCTCTGCAAGTCTCGTTGATCGTTACGAGCTTTCCTTGTGGTACGCGCTTCATCACTTCAACAACTTCGCTCGGGTTAACCAAAACTACGCTCTCTCCAAGCTCAACACCCATCTTGTGCAGCGCGTTGTAGCATGGAAAATTTCTCTCTAACTTCAAAGTCTTTGGAAGACCTTTTTGTCCTCCAGCTTTTCCTGCCATGATTTTCGGTGCCCCCCGTGGTATCTTCTCCAACATGGACACCGCAGTCTGCTTTAATCAAGGATGGCTTGCAGGGACTGGCTGAACTTGTGTAGCTCCAGGAGTCCTCTCCTCTATCGAGAAGAAGGCAACCGCAAGCAGGATCTGCGCCACGAATAACAAGATGACCCCCCCCTGCAAGAATTGTTGTCGCAGCACCTATGAGATAAATCGTGCCCGTAGTTCCAAACATTCCCACATTCAACTTTGAGGCTATCGTGCTGTAGCTTCGTCTCAGGAATACTGCTGATACCACAAGCAGCGCCCAAATCGCAGCAAGCCCAACGATCACGGATGCGGCAAGTCCTATCCAGTCCCCAGTCGGAACATTGGCCGGATTGAAATCTGGAACGAATGCATTATGCAATCCTAAGAAGCGAAACACACTACCCAGAATCACAAGAGTACCAACCACGACTCCGGCTATTGCCAGAATGATTGAGATTAGCATATCATCAAAAATCGACTTGTCTTGCACAATGTCTGAGATGTATTTCACTGCAATCAATGTCAGAACGAAACCAGCAATTCCAAGAACCCATCCAACGGAGGGTACCGCAGTCAATAGCACCAGAATTGATCCAACACCACCGTAGGTCTTTGCTTGAGCCAAGGTAGCCATAGCTATTCCCTTTTCCCTATTGTTCTATGCGCTGAAATGCGATAAAAACATGGAATCCGATTATCAGTACTGATGATCACTTTTGTGCGGCAAGCTTCTTCCGACGATAGTCTAGTATCGAGTTCGCTATTCTCTCTAAGCCTTTCAACTAGGAATAGGCAGTGAGAAGGGGTTTATGTTCAGAGCATATATTTGGGCCGTGTTCAAACGAGTTAGAGCATTTTGCTCGTCTTCATTTCTGACCGGTATCTATTGTTTCTTGGGACAACTTGAAAGCACTGACATCTTGCAGTACAGTTAGTAATTATGGCTCTTTGATGAAATCTGATACAAATCAGAATCCAATCACAATCTTGAAGCTGATCTGGGAACACTACCAGTCTTGAAGGATTTTCGTCTGTTACGAACTTGTTAGTTATTATTCCATGAAAAACACTATCGCACGCGAGACTAGCCACACGCCACAGTCAGCAGCAGCTTTCTTTACGAGCTCACGGTCAAATGACTTGCTAGTTGGAAGTCTTTTTCAGTTTCCATGCAATCTCTGAGGCAATTTGCTCTCTAGTTTTTCCTTGGGTTTCGATTCCTTCTTTTTTGGCCACAGTTATCAGTGGATCTTCTGTTGTCTGAGTGCTTGCATTTGCACCTGGAGGACTCTGTGCAACTGTGGGTGTCGTCGCATTCAAAAGAGGGTCGGTAATTCCTTTGGATGCCATCTCAAATTCTCTTCTAGCTTGTCCGATTCCTTTTGCGATTTGAGGAATCTTGTTGGCCCCGAACAGGAAAACGATTACGGCTACTATCAGAACCCAGACCACTGGATCGTCTAAAGCCATATGATTATGGAACCCTCCTGTTGTTTGGCTGAACGAATATATATGGAGTTCCAGTTCTGCTTTTGAAATGCAAGATAAGATGGCTGGAACAAGAATAAAAACGCTTATATCAAGAATCCAAATGCGCTAGATTTTGCGGAGTACTGTGCTGACTTCTTTCGTCTACTGAAGTACTTTTGCTACCCAAGTGCAAAGCTCTCGCTTCAAATTCAGTAAACCGAAACATATTCCAGAGAGCCGAGAATTTTTGCTTCCGTGGTAACCTGTCAAGAGTGAACAGGAGATCTGCATAACGCATTAAGAGCCTATCCCAAAAATCAAGCTTTTAGCCGATCTTAGCTAATCTCATGCCAGATACGCTTTCCATTCCAATCTCATCTCCATGAATCTACCTCCAATCAGACGTATTCCAAACGATCTATG
>JAKAPU010000148.1 GCA_021806865.1 archaeon | reverse complement strand
CATTGAAGGCGACTGCTCCAAAATCCAAGCTGATCTATGTTGAATGATCGCTGGAGACGACGGAAATGGAGGCGTTACAAGCAATATGCCAGCTGAACACAAAGAACTAACTTCAACTACCGAAATTCAGGGAATGACCGCATCAGACTACTTGTTTTGTGAAGATTGCAAGACATGGGTTGATTTCTACAAATATAGAAATCTGAAAGATACCGGACACGCGGGCCACAATGTGAGGAATCCTCGGACGTACGAGGAGCTCGAAGCATGCGTCAAAGACTGCGCTGAAACAATAGATCGCTGCGACGAGGAGGGATGCAGTCAACGCGGCTCAATAGTGGATTCGCCGGAAGACAGGAAGTATCACAAGGGACACAAAATGATCAAAGAATCCTGCCTAACGGAGGAGTTCCTCGCAGGTCCTTACAAGCACAACCCTCTGGGCTGACTCCGTAATCAGATTGATCAGGATCATAATTTGCAGGCGGCGAATTGTAAATGAGCAGAGACTTCGACGTCAGATACGAGATTAGCACTCAGTTTCAGGACCCGATGCCATTTGTGGAATCGCTCAAGTCAAACGGTTACCTCTACCTGTCACAGGATCCGGAGACAAGCTTCGAGGAGATAGACGGCGCTAAAGTGCTGATCATTGAAGGGCTAGCAGCTCTATGCGGCGGAGAATCGGAAGAGGAAGCGCACAAGGAAATCACTTCGATTGTCAAACAACTGGATCCGAAAGCGAAAGTTGAGACCAAGTGGCATTACTGCGCCGCTTGGGACTGGGACTATGAGTTTGGAGACGAGGATGAAAATGAAAATGAGGTTGGCTCGGCTCAATAGAATTGGCCGATCAAATTTACAAATTTTGAGCCTGCGCGATCGCCAAAGCTTCTAGTGCACTCCGATAGCTTAAAAGTGCTAGCCGGTTGGAGCTGCAAGCAAGTCAATCTTCGCGATGTGATCATTCACTCACCCACTCAACCCAAAAAATCTCAAAAGGTAGTCCGATTTGGAAGACAAAGAACCCTCTGACATTGCAGAAGTACGAAGAGCATACGCGGAGAAGAAGGCTCAATTAATCGCAGAGACTCGATTGCTTATTTTTTGACCTGCCCGGAACAGCAATGGCTACGAATCGAGAGAAGCCCTGAGGCTCGAACTCGAAGAAGCCGGTTGCTCGCCAAAGTTCGCGGAGGACATTTTGAAATTCAGCAAACTTGAGACGGCCGCGGGGGAAAGAATGCTCGCGGAGAAGTTTGATTTGATATTTGTCCTCTTGGCAGGAGTTGGGCCTATTCTCGAATTTGGTATGTTCATGGTTCACGACAACATAGCACGCAAATTCAGAGTGTTTCAAGATTCTCAATACAAGGAAAGCAGAAGCTACGTCAACGAAGTGCTCAAGTTGTTCTGCGGGAACTACAGGCAGTGCTTCACTTTTTCCAGCGAAAAGGAACTCCGACAGTACGCAAGAGAAAGCCTTGATTATTACGTCCTTTGGAAGATGACGGTCGCGTAAGCATAATGATAAAGAAATATTGATTTAATCAAGAACTTTATATATCAAACTCTACCAATATGATCTCGAATGAGGGAGAAGGAGGAAAATCGAAATGTCAAGACAGCGAGAACCGCAGCAGCAATCCCCTGTCATCAGCATAAGTGAAGATGCGGATATTAAGGTCAAGGCACTTGCTGACGAAATCCGAAGGGACATCATCGCGGTGCTCTACACGAGGGGCCCTCTATTCAACAACCAGCTTGCGGACGCCGTGAGGATCAAACCCAGTCACCTGGCGTATCACCTCAACCTACTGCTGGAAGCCGACTACGTGAAGAAGGAGTTCACGAAAGACAGAGTCGGGAAATCGTTCGCAATGTATTCGGTTACAGACGCGGGCGTCCGATTCCTCGAATTCATAGGGGCAAAGAAAAAACTGGACGAACTGAGGGAAAACATGCCAAAGGCCTTTGGCGCGACAAAAAGAGTAAAGTAAATTCGTCTTCTGGCGAGGGGTAAAACGGTCCCTCGTTCATTCATTCAGCATTCTCTACACCCAGTAGAGCTTATCGTACTGCATCAAAGAAAGGGATGATTCTGGATTATGACATTGCAAACGGAACAACAGATTGCAGATGCATCACCTGATGATACCATTCAGGTACGCCTCAAAGACGAGGCTGTGATAAAGTACCTCAGCGAGGGCATATACACAAGCTGGAAATCTGCTGTAAGGGAACTTTTCGCGAACGAACTCACTGCTGCCCTAACTGCGAAAGAAATCGATTCAAATGCAAATCCTACTATCGAGATAAGAATAGACCCCGAAGAAAGAGAATTCACCATCCATGGCATCGATAGCCTCGGGATTACACAGGAAACATTTGCTGACAAGCTGATCTACTACGGGAGGTCCGGAAACACATCGTCGAAAAAGCTCGGCCGGTTTGGCTTTGGACTCAAAAGTTACCCCGCAATCGGTAAGGACATTCGAATAGAGACATACGCTCGCGAAACAGGAGAGAAGTACGCCGTCATTGGTAGCGAAGGGACGCATTTCAGGCGCATTCCAGACGATGAACTAACGATTTCAAAATACGGAACAAAGGTTTCAATTACTCTCAGAGATGACGAAAGAGAAGAGGAGGAAACATCCTACAGCGGAAAGGTCACCACTGTAAAGCACAAAATTATCTCGTTCGAGGACCTCATAAAGACAATCAGGGATGTGTGTCGCTTTTCAGATGTTGACACCTACCTCACTGTAACGTCAGACATCAAGGAAAAGAAATACTACTCTTCCTACTACACCAACGGCAGCTTCTACGAGTCCACGGTTGCAAAAGCTGGAAAGGAGAAGATCAGCTACACTCCTCAAGAATTTGCTGAGAAAAAATTGGGAAACAAAGACATCACCAAGTTTGTGTTCGAGCTCGACAACCGTGACTTTTACTTCTACGGCATACTTGCGCCGTGCGGAGCGTATCACGGTGAAGTCAACATAGACCCGGACAATGGAGAAGTCCGTCTGCTGAAGATGCCTATTGAGGCGACCATCCCTCTCAAGACCCCACTGAAATACGGCGACAGGGAAGAAAGGGAAGTCAAACCAGACTACCCAATGAGCTGGTGGTTCGTTAATCTCAAGGACGAAACAACTTTCGAGCCGACGCCCGATCGGGAGAGGCTCAAGGAAGGACTCTACGCTCCGGTCCACGAAAAAATACTGAGATATCTCAGAGGAAAATTCGCCGAGATGGAGATAGCATCATTTGCAGATTACAGGAATTCAAAATACAAAGAAATTATCGAGGCTGCCAGTCCGAGCAGCAAACTCCGGGAATTCCTGACTGCGAAGACATGTCAAGTCCGAGATGTTCTACAGACAGATGTAATTCCTGCAATCGGCGGAGAAGAGGAAGAAAGCAGAGCTTATCACTCCCGCTGGCGTTCAAGATATTCCACTGGGTACAATCTCAAGGATCTCGTCCTGAAATCAGAGCACGTCTTCATGATGCCGAGGGAACTGACAAGGGCAGAAAAGGACTTCGTTTTTCCAAAAAAGGGAGCGCAAACGATCCAGAAGATACTCAAGACAAAGTACTCGGACGCTTTGGTCTTTCTGTATCCTGGCGCCTATGAATCATACCGCTTTGCAGAGCATCTTCCCTCAATCAGGCAGTTGCAATGTCTGCTGACAGAGCAATTCGGAATTAAGGATGCAAAAACAGAGTCGGACAGAATAAAAAAGGAACTCGGGAAGGAGTGGTCCAAGATCGCCGGTGTAGAGACGAGATCAAAGGAAGTCAATAAGAAAGATTTCGTTCTCTGGAAGTCCAACAATGATTACGGCAACGTTGAGCCAGTCAGGGTCAAGCCGTCCGAGATAGGCGCCAACATTGTAAGAATCAAAGGAAACATGAAGGAGTGGGTGGATCTACTCAAGAAGTACTGCATCAGGCAGTATGGGGTTACGAAAGAATCCAAGTGGCTCAAGCGAGGAATGAGTGAGAAAGAGTTCAGGGACCTTCTTTCAAAGAACACCACTGTTGCAACCAAAGGAGTCGGTCGTGTGTGCCTCGAGGAGGCTTTAGGAAAGAAGAAGAAGATCATGGTCTTCTACTTCTGCGATCCCGAGATCTTGGAGCACTACAAGCCAAAGGATTATGAAATCATCTGCACGACCACGAGCGAGGAAACATTTGCGACAGTAGCATACCTGAAACTCTCCGGAAGAGAATTCAAAGTCAGTCAAGTGATAAACCGCAAAGTTCTTGCTCAAAAGCTCAAGGAGTGCTGCGGAACCGTTAGGGCGGAGGGACGAGCAGATTCTGAGGGCGCCGGCAAGTCAACAATCTGGTCTCTCGTTAGTTTCAGGGCAGATGACAGGGAGGTGGACGATGATAACTGGACTGAATACCAGAATGCCATCAATTACCTCTTCCTGGCCCTTTCAATGAGCCAGAAGATGATGAAGAGCTATATCACACCCGATGGCAGAAGCAGAAAAAGACTCGTTTCCTTGCTCTGGGACGCACTGTCGAACGTTTACGAGGCCCGAGAGATGAAGCAGCTGATGAAAACCGCAGTAAAGTACTATCCAACTGCGGTTCGAATCACAGGGGTTCAGTGATAATGCCAAGAGCTTTGATCTGGCGAAATCAAAACCAACAAGAGAGGGTAGAAAAACAAAGTGTTAGTAGAACTATCGAAGGACGAACTGGAGTGGCTGGAGAACCGTCTCCATGTAGACTTGCTTGAGGACGACGAGCTCGAAAGCCTCCTCACCGATGCAGAAGCTGAAGCGGATCAGTTGGAGAAAAATCCTGACAGGAAAGTAGCTCTAATCATCACTGAGAAATTGAGACAGGCGCGCATTGCGGCGTGTAATGACAAGAAGGGGCACATTGGAAGGAGCTGAATCTTGATGCCGAGATACAAAGTTACATGGAAATCTACTCTTGTTCATGAAGACATAGTTGATGCAAATTCTGAGGAACAAATTCGCCAACCCTTCGATACAGGAGAAGGAGACATACCTGAAGACCTTATCGAAGCCCATGAGTGCTATTGTCAATCAGAGAATGAACAAGAACTGATTGGGATAGAACAGGTGGAAACAAAATGAATCAGAACAAGATTTGTCTCCTTACTGGAAACGATTGACCGCATGCGAACAGGTTTAGTCATGCATGAAAGCACAGAAGTGAAAGAAAGCAAATGACGACACCAAAAGTAGTAGAAGCGCAGTTAGTCAAGCAATACCAAGAGGACAGGTACGGAAATCTTCACAAAGCATTACAAAAGGCAGGCATCGAAACCGATCTGTATGTCGGAATCGGAATGGAAATGTACCACCCTAGCGAAGAGGAGAAAGTGTGGTGTTTCAATGCCTTCGAGGACGAGAACATGATAGTTGTCTGCATCTGGCCGAAGAGGCTATCTCCAGATCAGAGAAAAACACTCAAGAAAGCTAAGAGTATCGCGAGGAGTCTCGATTACAAGGTGAAAGATTACAGGAAGCTTTCGAAGAATCAAATCGAAGAACTGGGGCTAGAATGAGCTGATTCAATTCAATTCGGGCGATCCTTCATGCCTGATGTCAATGCCCTAACGCAAAACATCGTTCAGATTCTCGATCTGACCAGGGACATGGATCAGTATGATCAGCGCATCGCCTTCATGGTTCTTCTAGACCTGAACACACTAATTCTGCACAAAGCGTACGGCGTCACGGAAGCTGAACTGAAAGAAAAGGACGCTGAAGCCCGGGTCGTAATGCAAGAGATGATGCACATGTTTGAAGAATACTGCGATAAGCTTGTCCGAGCTGATTGTTAGTGGTGTATTTGGATATGACCAGCCCTACAAAAGAAGAAGCGCAGAATACTGCAAATGAAATGTTGTTTCAAATGCTGATTAATGTTCGCAAAAACCATCCCGGTTTATACGAGGAGGTCATCAAAGCAACTGAATGGGATACGACTGACCGACATCTGTTTGACTGTCTCTCCGTTCTCTATGCTGACAGCGAAGAGGACAGGCTGGCTATCAACGAACAAAGATCAATTGCTCTAGCAGATTTGCATGAGTGAAATAGTAAGGGGGGTGGGTCTGCTTTTGAAACTCTGGATAGGCCGCCCATCGGGACACTCGATTTACTATACTTTGATTGGTACCTTTTCGAGTCAGGAAGAAGCTGCTTCGGCTTTCGCGAAATGCGTTAGAAAATATGGCAGGAACCATGTCCATTACAGAAAAGACAGAAATGAAGTTCAACTCCTTCCGTCCGACGAGGTCTGGGACACTGAAGAGCTCAGCCCGGAAATCAACAAGCTCACTAATTTAGGCGCCTACGATGTGGAAGCGGTCGAAAACTTCTGGGATTTCGAAGTCGCTTTCAGCTTTGGTGTTGCTTCTGCAACTCAGCAGGATATCGAACTGCTCCTGCAGCTGAAATTCCCGGAGCTCGGAAAGTACCTAGAATACTTGGACAAATGGATTGAACACACAAATGACGGCAAGACCAGATATCATCTAGGGTATCGAGGAAGCGGCAACGATGTGCCAGAAGACCTTTCTCTTCTATTCTCGCACGAGTCATCCGACGAACATGAATTCCTCGGAAAGAAAATAGGGACAAACGAAATTTCGGAATGCGAGCTCATCACGTGCTGCTGACTTCAGACA
>JAKAPU010000147.1 GCA_021806865.1 archaeon | reverse complement strand
AAGGTTCTTCGCACGAGTAAGGTTGAAAGCAGGATAAGAGAGATTCTTATCAAATCCGAACATCCCAGTAGTTATGGGTTGGTTAGATCTCAAGCTGAAGCCATTCTCTGAGTGCTGGATGTAAGCAGTATAATTGAACGCATAAGCCATTGCTTCCCTGATGTCTTTGTTCGCAAAAGGTTGAAAACTAGCCACCAGCCCACTCGAATTTTTTATTTGTTCATTCATCGCGATTGCATGAAGTTCGAATAATGGGAATGGCCCGACGACTCTTATACCTGGTACGGTCGACTCTAATACGCTGTTATCCTCCCATTTTGTCTCATTAATGAACTGATTGATTTGCTCTGGAGATATTGTTGCCATATCTGCGGCGCCTGCCTTCATGTCCAGTACCATTGTGCTAGGAGATGTGACTGTCTTTATTATGACAGTCTGTATTTTCGGATGAATGTTGCCATAAGGTCCACCCCAGTAATGGTCATTCGCTTGCAGTACAGCTGTTCCGGTAGCTGGATCGTAGCTCTGTAAATTATATGGGCCTGTCCCACAAGCACCTTGAGAATTCATCCAATTATTTATCTGACCAGGGACCACTCCGCCATGAGCCATGACGTACGAGGGAGATACGATGTAACCTGAACTGGACGCCAGTATTCCTAAGAACCCTGCGTACGGCGTGCTCAAATGTATCGCGACTTCATATTGACCAATTACCTGAACGCCGTTGGCTGAGACGAACTTTGTTGCATCAGCCTGCGTGTGATTTGAGTATTCGAACTGTGCTGCGCCCACTATGTAATAGTCAAGGTAAAGAGAAGTACTGGGTGCGCCCATAAGCACAGTTCTGTCCAGACTAAACTTTACAGCTGATGCGTTGAATTGAGTTCCATCACAAAACTGAATTCCTTTTCTCAGGACAAATGTGTAGACAGTACCATTAGAAGAAATCGAGTAATTCTGTGCTAGCCAAGGAATAATATTACTAGAGGATCCATTGTACCAAACCAGAGGCTCATAGATACTCTGCAGAATAGTGGCTCCTTCGTTTGTGCTACAACCAGCAGGATCGATGCTGCAAGGAATTGCTGCTTGTTCGAAAGTCAGAGTTGAAGAAGTCGAAAAGGTCGAAGATGTAGTCGTAGAGGAGGTTGCAGTTAGAGAAGAGGTCGAAGATGTAGTCGTAGAGGAGGTTGCAGTTAGGGCAAAATAACCTGTGCCAGCTGCTACTATGATTATAATGGAAATTGCTATCACAATGATTGTTTTACTGATTCCTCTTTTTGGGGACATTGCTCTATTTGCTGTCACGAGGCGGTTTACGACTAATGCGCTATTATTAGTTTTTCGAACTTTACTGTGTCTGTCTGACCATGCTACAGATGGACCATTAGGCGTTGCAGGAATAATCATACTGGGCCCACACAAGTTTGTGAGCTGGAATCACGGAATGCAACCGCGGATAATTCCCACCGAAAAACATTAAGACTTGCTCAGCTCGCATTTTGCTGGTCATTGTTGGCCAGGTTGTTAGTTAAGGCAGGTAGCCTTTTTCAAGGTACCGATGCCACTTCTGTAATCAACGAAGTATCAATATTGATTGTCGATGGTGAGATACAGGCGATTTATCCTAAGGGGGAAATGAAAGAGACCAGCGTGGATAGAGAGATCGATGCAAGAAATCACTTCGTTATGCCGGGGATGGTCGATCTTCACGTTCACTTGACTGCTTCAGGAGAGGCTAATTACATATCTCGAATGCTTGAATCGGTGGAGTATTCAGTATTGCAAGCTCAACACAACGCCACAAAGACCCTCGAAGCTGGATTTACAACGGTAAGAGATGTCGGATCGAAAAACTACGGCGTAATAGCATTAAAAAATGCCATTAAGAATGGTATAACCAGAGGCCCCAGAATATTGGCAGCAGGAAAGGCTCTAACTGAGACAGGAGGCCACGGAGACACGCCATACTTCTTTCAGAATATCCCTTATTCAAACGGTAGAGTTTGTGATGGTGTTGATGAGGTTCGAAAGGCCGTACGGGAACAAATAAAGATGGGCGCAGACCTCATAAAGATCCACAGTAGTGGAGGCCATGGTTCCCCACAAGATGATCCGAACCAGCCACAGTTTACGCTTGAAGAAATTTCTAATATCGTAAGCGAAGCACACTCTAAGAACAGAAGAGTAGCTGCACATGCCCAATCAAGAATAGGCATTAGAAATGCGTTGGAAGGCGGCGTGGATTCGATCGAACATGCATCAGATTTGGACGAGGAACTTTGTAGAATCATTAAGGAAAGGGAAAGAATAATTGTTCCTACGTTGATTCCGGGAATGATGGCAGTACAACACGGCGTCAAATCAGGAATATCCGAGTGGTCTGTCAAAAAGTCGGAAGCAAGCCTCGAGAGAGCGAGAAGAAGTGTAAAGCTCGCATATCAGAATAACGTGAAAATAGGATTTGGCACCGATGCCGGAACTCCCTTCAATTTTCATGGGATCAATGCCCTGGAATTTAGGCTGCTTGTCGAACATGCAGGTATGCAGACATCAGATGCGATTTATTCCGCCACTGGCCTTGCTGCTGAAGCTCTAGGTTTGGAGGGCGTTCTAGGGTCGATTTCTCAAGGCAAAGTTGCGGACATAGTGATTGTGAAGGGCAATCCCATAGACAATATTTCATGCTTGGAAGATGTCGGGAACATCAAGATGGTAATTAAGGATGGCCTGATAGAAAAGAATACTGATGCGAGGCTTTGAATTTGCATCCACGTTTTTTGTGAGCATATTCGTCATGCAGAACGTCCTAACAGTCAGATGGATTCTCGATGATAGCATACTGGAGAAGAGTCTTGACAAGAAACTTTGAGGTTTTGAGAAGATTATATGGCTAACGTCACGCAGAGTCCCTCAGTTCTAGCTCAGAAGTGGGTTGAGATACACCAGAAGGCAACTCTTGTAGATTGTCATACGGACATAGTACTTGAACTCTATGGAGAAATTGACCAGTTTGGAATGAGACAGAATTTCAAGCGATTAGGTGAGAAGAGCGTCAACGGGCAAGTGGACATTCCTAGAATGAAGGAAGGAGGTGTCGATTGCCAAGTATTTGCCATATGGAGCGATCCCGCACGTACCTATGACCCCATGAGGCGTGCTTTAGAGTTGCTTGAATGTCTTACAACTGAGATTGAACAGAACCGATCGACTATAGGACTTGCGACATCCTATGGCGACATCGAATCTCTACAAAAGCAAGGCAAGATAGCGGCTCTTATTTCACTTGAGGGCGCTGAACCGCTAGCGGGCAAGATGGCGATGCTCAGAATTTTTTATCGCCTAGGCGTCAGATTGTTAGGACTTACTTGGAGTTTCAGAAATGAGCTCGGTTTTGGCTCAAGAGAGAGTACATCTTACGGATTGACCGATCTCGGATTTAATGTGGTGAAGGAAGCCAATTCATTAGGCGTACTCTTAGATGTCTCTCATTTGAATAAACAAGGTTTTTATGATCTTGCTGGCGTCACAAGTAAACCATTCATCGCATCTCATTCAAATGCAAGAGCAGTCTATGACCATCGACGTAATCTTGATGATCAACAGATAAAAATGATTGCTGATCATGGAGGTGCGATAGGCGTAGTGTTTGTGCCGATGTTCTTAAGCGATGGGCAAGCCACTTTAGACACTGTTTGTAAGCATATAATGCATATGACAAAGCTTGTTGGTTCTGAGTACGTTGGTCTGGGTTCCGATTTTCCAAGACGAAATGGTACACCGATTGGATTGGAGGATTTCTCCAAACTTCCATCTCTCACAAGGAAACTACTTGAATTAGGACTGTCCCAAAATGATGTCGAAAATATCCTTGGCAACAGCATGCTAAGAGTGTTCAAGGAAGTTTTGAAATGAAATGAAACGATCCATCTGAAGGATCAAGATACGAGAGAAACGAAACAACATGAGTCTCTTTGCTGCGCTCAACGTAATAGAGGGGAAGAAGAAAGGTGGTTCACAGTACTCAGGCAGAAGAGGGACATTCAGAAGCGAAGCAGAGCTAATCTACGCAATCTGCTCCTAGATTGAGGACTACAACAATAGCAGAGAAGCTAAACCTTTCCGGTGAACAAGATTACTGTAGCGGATTGTGTGTGCGCGTTTCACTAACATACCTTCAAATTATCCAATTATAGCTCAAGACTACTCCAATATCCGAATACGATGCTGGATCGTGCTCACGATTGGCTGCACAACACGCCAGTACACGTGAAGTCTTCCGATGAGGTCCTTCAAAGACATAGCAGATGGATATTACTCGGCAGTTATAAGATGCACGAAGACCGCCTATGCTCTGTTTACTTAACAGGTTGAACCGATCGGCCTAAGGCCGAGGAGCGTGCTCCTCTTTCCTTTGTGATCAAGCATTGGAGAGGGAACGTACTCCGCAAGAGATAGTGTATTACGCCATATATCTGGTCTTCGAAGGACTGTCCTTCAGAGGATGCGCAAGAGCCATCGAGCCATTTGTGAATAGAACTCACAAGGCAATATGGGACTGGTACCAGGAGATTGGATCTGACACAGAATTCCACAAATTGTTCAGGTTGGGAAGAGAACGTGTCAAGATATTCGCTGTAGACGAGACTGGAATTACAATTGCTGGCATGCAGGCATTCCTCTATATGGCATACGAGCCATTCCAGGATAGAATATTAGGACTGCATCTTGCATGGAACCCGAACTCGATTTCTGCTGAACTGTTCCTGAGAGATCTCAGACTGTGTAAAAACCTCGTCTTTGCGCATTCGATTCCAAGACGTAGTGATTCGTTCTGGCCAAAATAGCTTTAAACGAGTACGCTCTAAATTACACCTATGAGTGTTGATAGAGACGGTTACGTGAATGGAATCGACAGAAGTCAAGAAATACTCCTACCAAAGACTGTCGATGAATATATCGACCGAGAAAATCCTGTACGTTTCATGGACGCTTTCGTTGATAGTCTAGACATGGATTCCTTTGGCTTCAAACATTCAGAGCCTTGTGGTGTAGGCAGACCACCGTACAATCCTGCGGATCTTCTCAAACTGTACATCCATGGATATCTGAAACATATACGCAGCAGCCGCTTACTGGAGGAAGCATGTGCGATGAATCTTGAGACGATCTGGCTTATGAAGGGTCTCACGCCTGATTTCAAAACAATATCCGACTTCCGGAAAGACAACATAGATTCCATCAAGCCTGTCTTCAAGATAACTCGTTAAGAACCCAGCAACCTGCGAAAATGGATCTGAGCCATCTCCTCAGATACACACAACAACCGGCGACACAAACACAAGAGCATAGACCGCAAAACCCACCACTCTTATCGCCCTACAGACGTTTCAAAGAAAGACTGAGACATGATTCACGCGGTTCCAAAAAAGAACAACGCCGAATATTCCACATCATCGAAACGGATCTCGCGCTACAAGAATACTTTAACCATCTCAGAACAAACAGAAACAACTGCGGCATACTTTCCCTCAACTCACAATCCATGGCGATACGAGGGGTGAGACGTTTTCTAACATACACAGGCCTTCCGCTCGACAACAAATCACTCAGTCGTCTCGTAGAATACAAGAAGAGAAACCCACAGTCTTCCGATATCGAACAAGCGCTTAGGGCGTTTTCACTAGTCGAACCGATAAGACACAGCCACAATATGGCAACCCGCATCCTCGGAATCTTCCGAGCAAACTTCGCGCCTCTTAATCTTCGTGTCTATAACCACTTCGGCGCGGCGGAAGAAAACTGCACCGAGGGAATATTCGTAGAGATCTGGAATCACCTTGACCAAGAAAGCAAGGACATGATTCAGTGGAACTGCTACGTGCCCGAAAGGACGAGAGCAGCCTACCGCGTGACATTCGAAGACATAGACCTATCTCGCTCCGACTACGCCATAGTAACCATCCAGCAAGATCGCTCCAAATCACGAGTGAAACATCCATGCTTCGTACCCATCAAATTTGCTAGGCACGTAGTTGAGTCGGCCAAAGCATCAGGAAGAAGTTCTCCGTTCCCAAATCATGAATCGTTGTGGAAGAAGATTACTACATTTGCAAAGGAGGCGTACAAAGTCAGACTGGTATCGAACAGGTGTAGAAAATTCTTTGAAGATACAGCCTATGAAACGCCTTTGTCTCCTGCGATCGCATGCTTCATGATGGGAGACAAAACAAAACTCAACGCGACCGGACACCTGCCTCTTTTCTACGCGACAAAACTGCGCTTTGTCGAAGAAATGATAGAAGCGTATTTCACCTCGGGAATAGCAGAACTACTGGACCTATCGAAATGGCGACCCCGGAGAAAGAGGGAAGCGATAACTCAGCTCTCGAACATACAACTACTAAAAATCAAAGAACAAGCAGAAGAGATCCTGCGACTCAAATACTCGCTCGCTAGACTGAAACACTAACTAACTGCCATCGAACATGCTCATTTCTTGGTTTACATTCCTATTGCAGGCATAACCCAAAATCCAAGTGATGCGATCGGCTTTTGAAATCTCATCGAACGAGAGCCTCCTATCACCATCAATCAACCTGAGCAAAGAATTGGGATGCCTGAAACAGTAAATCTTTCTGGCCTCCTTCATTCTCTTGCTCCTGCACTGAAAGGTTCCAACGCCTAATTTCTTCATAAACCTCGTAAGGGAATTGTCTGAGAACCATCCGTATCTCTGAACCGTCTTGACCTTTTTCATCCCACCAAGGGAAATCATGCGATGAAGCCAGGGTGCATGTTCCTCTGGAGATC
>JAKAPU010000146.1 GCA_021806865.1 archaeon | reverse complement strand
CTTGTTCGAAGAAGAAGAAAATCGATGCTTCCTCAAGGTCTTCGATCCGAGTGAAAGTGCCTATTCTCCACTTGCCTGAGTTTGAGGGAAACGCAAAAATCGGAAGAGGCGGTTCTTCGAACATTATCTTGTAAGTTGCAACCTTGACGAGACTCATGAGGTCCTTGACTTGGAGAGACAAGAATCTGGTGCCAGAATATTCTCGGGCCTCTAACCCTTTCACAAAGATATGGGGAATCTTTACAACGTCAATCACGGGTGCGTAAGCAAGAGAAGGATTCGATGGGATGTCAACAAGGGTTGTCTCCTCACCATTGGCCGTGGTCCTGTATCCAAGGTACTGCTTTACCTCGCGGGCTTCGGCAAAGTAGAAAATTGGGGAGCCTAGAAACATGTCAAGTTGTGTCGATATGATGTGTCGAGAATCAACATTCATTGCAAAAGTAGGAAGCGGGGCACGTTCTAAAGCGCACACTAGCCTGGCAAGTTCATTCAGATTTTCCACTTCGATGAAGGTTGGCGGCTTTAGAGATTTTTCTGCAATCTCTTTTTTTCCCGGCTTTGGCATTTTTGCGATTCATTTTCTCATTTAGTTAGATAAGCGTTTGCCGTGCATCGCTTGAGAATGCTCCAGGTGTATAGGCCATGACCGACAACCTTACACTGCAAGATGATTTGAACCGACGCGTTCCAGCGCATACAGGAAGAAAGAAGTTGAAATCAGAAGTAGAAAACTCGCAGTCCGATGAGATGAAACTAGTGCTCGGGTTGCTGGAATCTGCGTGCGAGAGAATTGATGATATGCACGCCAATTCTGGACTTCGAGACATTGAGAGAATATGGGAAACATACTGTGATGTCGAGATGGCGATCGGGCTTGCAAAGCATCTCGGTAGCCCTACAATCACAATGGGCTCTTACCGTCGCGTTAAGGTATCTGGGAAATCAGATCCTTCTATAGCTGAACTCAAAGATCTAGAGAAGGAGTTTGCCCTAATTAAATCAGAAGTGATTTCCTCAAAAACGAGCCTCTTGGAGGGCAGGAAAAGCGATAGCATAGAACTTGCGAGAAAGGCCCGGGACAGATTGAAAGCGATGCTTCTTAGCAACAGAAAAAATTCGTTTAAGAAGAAATGAAAAGAAGGGTGGTGCTGTTACTCCTCCTCTTCCTCTTCTTCCTGGATCTTTATCTTCACAAACTTTAGGGAGCCCTCTTCGCTCAGCAACCTGTATTTCTTCTTAAGCTTGTTCGCGTGGATGTACCTCTTGAGGTAAGTCTTGATTTCTGGCGAACTCACGTGGGTCTTGTCTGTCTTATCTTCGAAAGTTACAGAATCTCCATCGCGTGAACTTTTCACGGCAAGTTTCGACTCTACAAAGATAACCAACGCATCCTTTGAATCAGGTTCAAGTTCCGAAATGTCTACTGTAAGCATCCGTCATACTCTCCTGTGTATCAAGTCCTCGGCATCCGGACCCGTTCCGATATAAACTACTGGTGTCTTCAATTCGTTTTCCACTTGTTCAATGAACTGCTTCGCGGGCTTTGAAAGGTTGTCGAAACTTCGGGCATGAGCAGTCTCCGGGAAGACTGCGTCAAGTTTCGTGAGAGCCACCTGCGTTGCGCTATTCAGCCGGACCGATTTTTTGGCTAGCTCAAAATTGAATGGGGCGGCCCTCCGTAGTCTTCCGGTCACACTCCCATACTCCTGCCAGCCTCTTTTCACGGTCTCATCAGGAGAAAGTTCGCCATCCAATGGACCTGCGCCGACACGCGTAAGGTAGGATTTGAAAACTGCGATTACTTCGTCGACTCGCTTCGGGCCTATTCCAACATCAGAACATATTCCTGAAGCGCTCACATCTTTGCTCGTTACATACGGATAAGTACCATGATAGAGTGAGAGCAGAGTCCCCTGCGTACCTTCTACCAAGACGGTCTCGCCGGCATCCAGCGCATCGTTGACGCTTGAAGTGATATCGGCTACGTATTTTTCCAACGAACTGTCTTGTGATGCGGTCTTTCCTATTCGCATGACACGATCAGAGTTAGCAGGCCCTGTTCCAGTGCCAGTGGTTCCTATCTTGTCTTTCAGATGTCCCTGTTTGTCGGCTTCGATGTGCCTTTTCTCTATCACAGCACAGTTGAAATCAATTTTTGCGCGTTGCTCGGAATTGGTTTCGTGGACCTCCTTGAGGAATATTTCAGGGTCGACGAGTACTCCTGCTCCGATCATGAGCATTGTCTTGTCGTTGACCACTGCGCTCGGAAGCATGCGTAGCTTCAGTGTTTTGCCATTGCTTACGACGGTGTGACCGGCGTTGGGTCCCACTCCACCCCGCACGGCAATCTTTGGATTATCCTTGAGAGCGATGTATGATATTATCTTACCCTTGCCTTCATCGCCGAAAGCTCCGCCAACAATTACAATGCAGCCCAAGTAGAGATCAGATTCTCCGAAGTAATTGAAAACAGGTTCTACATCCGTTTAAAAGATTAGCAGTGGCTAGCGACCGAACCTTCTCGACCTTTTCTGATATGTACGGACTGCGCGCATCAAATCGATCTTCCTGAAATCTGGCCAGTATTCATCCACAAAGACAAGCTCCGAATAGGCGCTCTGCCATAGAAGGAATCCGGAGAGTCTTTCTTCACCCGAAGTTCTTATGACAAGATCGGGGTCGGGATTTGGAAGGTGCGACGTGTAAAGAGACTGTTCTACTGTCTTCTGATCTATTTCTTCAGGATCGAGGCGACCCTCTTTGACCAGTTGCGCGATCTTTTTCACAGAATCGACAATCTCAAGCCTTCCTCCGTATGCTATGGCAATGTTCAGGAAATGATCGGAGTAACCAGACGTCTTCGCTTCGATTTCCTTGAGCAATTCTCGAATTTGAGGAGAAAGAAGTTCCAGGCGGCCGAGAGCGGTTACCCTGATCTTGAATCTGTCGATTCGTTCATCGTGAAGCAACTTGGAAAGCCGTTCCGCAAAGAGATCGAACAACTCCTTCAGTTCATCATTGGCTCTACCGAGATTTTCTGTGGAAAGCAAGTAAAGGGTGATTGTTCGTATTCCAATCTCGTGGCACCACTCAAGAAGCTCCTCGGCAGTGTCTGCGCCGGCAATGTGTCCCAGGACTCGTTCGGCTGATCGGCTGCTTGCCCACCTCCTGTTCCCGTCCAGGATTATGGCAATGTGCTTTGGAATCTCCTGCTTCTTTATGCTCTCGGATAGGGCGTATTCATACAGTCTGTAGATTCCTAGTAGATTGAGAAGAGACGGCATAGTCATTCGCCTTGTGTCATAATCGGCGACCTGAAAGTTTCAGCTGCGCTCTTCGGGAGATTTCCGTAGGGTGCCACTGACAAACTGTTCTGTATGGTGGATTATAACTTTTGACGCATGCGTAAGAAGTTCATGACTCTATCGCATGGGCTTCGTGCCTGCGTGAGTTGATGTATCTGTACAGGTATGCTGCAATGGTGAAGTTCACTGCTAAGGCAAACATTACGATCGCAACAAACAGGTCACTGTTTCTACCTTGGGACACCAGGGTCGAGCCGAATATCGACACGGGGAAGTATAGTAATGCGAGTACCGAGAGTTCGACTACATTCCTCGCAACGTGTCTCACCTTCGGTCTGAGAATTCCGAAAAATATCGAAGTTGTGATGTATACGGCAAGTCCAAGCCAGATGTACAGTTCTGCATTGATGATGAAGTAGCCAGTGATTTTGGGAGCAAGGAAGACTATGGATTGAGGATTCATGGCTATCTGCTTTGCAATCAGACATGGTCCCGAATTGGTGGTCGCGCACGACTGGAAGAATACTCCGATGCCAGTGGCAAATCCAACAAGTATTATCAGAACGCTAGCCACTACTGAGAAAAGTCTGAGGTAGCCTGCAGCTGATAGATCTTTCAGTGATTCTATCCGTCGATCGATATCGAAGCCGCGAACAATAAAGACAATGCCAATCAGAATTGGAAGCACGAGAGCTGCTGCACTCTTGTCCACAATGTAGATCAAAACTATGCCAAATAATATCAGGCCAGGAATGCCCAGTGCGTACTTGGAGTATCTGGAGTCGAACAGTAACATCCTGAAGTATCGTCCCAGCACGGCATAGGATTCCTCTACCGAGCGGCTGTGTTTTATGACAACATTTCGAAGTGCCACTATTGGTACAAGCGTTTGGAGTACCGGGACAAGCTCCTCTCCCTCCACTCCATCGGAGACGAGAACGGCACCGTCGCAAGGAAAGCCCTTCAGAATATCTGCGACTTGACTCCGTATCTTCCGATCTCCGACTACTCCGCGATCGTACACTCCGCTGACAACAATGACTTCGCAAATGTCTCCTTTGCTCATTAGATTGTCATACTCTTTGACGGCAGCAAAGATTGCGTTTGCGTCAGCCTCTTCTGGATCAACCAGCGCCAGTCGACTGGCGGCGTTCAAGCAAGCGTCTTTCCCGACTATGGGTGTCTTGATTCCAGCTTTTACACCGATGTCATCGTCCCGGTCTATGCAAATTATCAAGGTGCGAGAAGGGTTCTTCTCGTCAGAGTCCAGATCGCCGGTTGAGGGACGACTCGCGGCATACTGTCTGGAACGATCTTTGTGGCTCATGGAGTCTAAACGGCTACTTCATGACTTCGTTTTCGTCGCCCAAGACAAGTTTTAGCTCGTCCAAGCTGAGTTTCTCTCCTTGCTCGTACTTCTTCCTCGCATCGTCGCGAGCCCTATCAACGAGCTGTCTCGTCTTTGCCTTACTCGATTCGTAATCGCGACTTTTCCTTCCATCGACAAGGACTCGCCTTTGTCCGCGCATCACCTCAAGCTCTTGAGTTGCTTTGGTGATGTTTGTATCCAGTTCTATCAACTGGTTGTTTATTGTCTCGATCTCTTGGAACAGCTGGTGCCTTTGGTTAAGCATGGTTGCAACTCTTTCGTGTTTGGCTTTGACTTCTGGGTCGCTTTCTGCCCTAAACTTGTTCATTTCGTCCAGTTTCGATTTCAAAAGTTTGATCTGATCCAAGACGTTCGTTAGTTCCTGTTTAGTAGAATAGGCCTTCTTCCACGCTTTGAGTTTGGTCTCAAGATCTTTCACGACAGCGACCAACTGCTTCTCCTCATCCCTGGTTAGTCGTTCTGTCTGGAGGCGCCATTCGGCCTTTTTCAGTCGGTCATTAAGAGCTTCTCCACCACGAGGAATGTTCTTTTCAAAGCCCTTGAGAACCTTCTCCACGTCAGCAGACTTTGTTTTCATTTCACGGATCTTTGAAAGCAGATCTCTTCGATTTGCCTTGAAAGTCGTCATCTGCTCGTAGTATTCGTCGAGGGACTTTCGATCCGAGTTTATCTTCTCTGTATACTCTCGAATCTCTCTCCGGATGTCTCGCCTTCGCTGGTCCAGCTCCTTGTACTGGTTTATCATCTGTTGTCTTTGAGACGCGAGAGAGTCGATCTTTTGGCTGAGAGCCTCTAGGTCAACCTCGCCTTGAGGTTGCATGATTCGTGCGTGTCACCTGATTTTCCTAATATATCTATTTTGAATAGCCTTGGTACTTTGGAATCTAGTTATCTTTTACTGTGCGCCCGGACTTGCTTAAGGAAAGAGCCCTGATGAGCGAATTCGGAGACCCAGCATGAGATAACCAGTCTATGGCGCCAAACTGCTTGGGCCTCTTTCCTATAATGGTATCTAGTATCTTCATTGCTGCAGCCTTCGGCGTGCTTCGCGTGGTGTCGAATTCTGACACTTTAGTTGATCCGAAGGTCTGGAGCGCTTTGTATGGAATGACTCCAAGGACTTCCGCCTCGACGTTCTCCTCCAACTTACTTCTGCTGTAGCCTCTACGATCGTAGCGTTTCTTCAGAGCGCCAGGGGAGCATCTGAGCACGGCCACAAAATCAAGCTGATTCTTCTTCACCACGTATGGCAGGAGATGCCCCACGACGATCGAGTTTTCGGTTGGAATCTTTCCGAACAATCTGACTTCGTCTACTTCGAATTCCGCGTTCTTTCTTTTTCCGTAACCATGAGAAATAGCAAAGTCGTTTATTGATATTAGCGGTTTACCTGTAATCTTGGCGAGCTCGGAACCGACGGACTTCTTTCCAACGCCTGGAGAACCAGTAATTCCGATTCTAAGCTTCGCTAGTTTCTTCGGCTCGAGCAAGTCACAAGCTTTGGATAAAGCATTGCTTATCAGCATTAGCAATGCACGCTAGACTCAGATCCTGTAATTTGGCAGGATTTTTGGACGTCGTTCTCCTTGCATGGTGTTCATTAGCTGCTGAATCTTTTTCTTCAGCTCGCCAAACCCACTGGAAAAATCGTGCATTATCTAATGAAGAGATGACCTATCAGGGTCGGGACATCGTCCAAATCTCGTCCTCCAATGTTTCCCTTTCGCAGTATGCTTGCATCATATTTTGTCTTCTCCACGTAACCAAGGAGCTGTTCAAAGTATACGTTAGATGACCTTTGATCAATCCTCATTATTTGAAAAACATATTCGCTGTCAAGGATCTTTCCCAGGCTCACTTCTTTTGTGAACCCAATTTGCTTGGAGGAGACTTCAGCTACTGCTTGTATCAGCTCCAATTCTCTATCTTGAAGCTCTCTTTCAAGCGTCCTGATCTCATTCGGAATCAGTTGAAAGTACGCGGGCGCGATGAAGACCAGTAGACTGCTAGAAGTTTGTCTCAGAGTGTCCTTTTGTCTTGCCGATTGATTCATGAATAACAGATTTCTCTCTCAAGAACTTAAGCATCGAGCATTTGAGATTCGATTTTCATCTTCGACTCTTTGATCTCTGAGGATGAATCCGCTTTACGTTCTACCAAGAGCTGAGGCTAAACAGATTCGAACCGACGTGTACACATGAATGCGGCATAATATTCTTGATGCTAACTTGGGTTCTTTTT
>JAKAPU010000145.1 GCA_021806865.1 archaeon | reverse complement strand
ACTAGCAATTGGGATATTGAGGTTCTCTCCATCTATCTGGAACTTGAAGTAGACCAGTTTCGTCGGAAGATCATCATAGACTATTTCGGCGTCGGCTATGGTTGTGCCGCAATCAATGCAGTAGTTGGTTGGTCTCGTGCCTTTGTATATCCTGCCTGAATTCCACTGTTGGATGAATGTCGCCTGTGTCAGTGCGCGGTACGTGATATCGTCTGTCCTGTACTTGTTTTCGTAATTTCCAGAAAGTCCCATCAATTTGAAGGTCTGGAGCATTTCCTGCTCCAAGTCGTCCAGAGCCACTTTGCATAATTCTAGAAATTTTTCCCGTGGGGTTGTCTTTATGCTCACGTTGTACTTCTTTTCGGCGTATATCTCAACGGGAAGTCCGTTTCTATCTATTCCAATTGGAAACAGTACTTCAAAGCCGCGCATCCTTGCTGATCTCGCGATCATGTCGATTTCCGAGTAATGCGAAGCTCCGCCTACGTGCCAGGGCCTTCCGGAAGGATAGGGTGGTGGTGTGTCGATCACGAAGAGTGGTTTCTTGGAATTTACATCGAATCGACCGATTCCATTCTTCTCCCATTTCTCGAATATCTTAGGTTCCAGAGATCTGTCCCACGACTTCAGATCTGCAAGAGGATTAGTCGAGGTCTGAGTGGGGTATTTTGCTTCGGATTCCGTGTCGTTGCTCAACCAGATCAGGCCCTATATCGTAGCAAGGCGGAAACACCACCAAAGTTCTTCATCATTGCTCCATCTTCTGTTTTTGAGGATATCACTTCAACGTTTGCACCTGAGTCAACAGAAACGTCAGCAAGATAGTCCACAATGTCTCGCTCATAGAAATCCATCTCATTCGATCCGCAGTTCGGGCAAATCAGCATACTCTGTTTTTCAGACACAATCTGAGACCTTGGTATGAATTTCTCTATCACGTTTCCACATTTTCGACATGCGGCCTTCTCGTACAACGTGTCGACGTCATCGTTGACAAGTATCGTGTCGACTGCAGATTTCCTTAGGGTAGCTAGTACATCTTTGATACCATAGATTGCCAGACCAGTATCGCTGTTGACTTCACGCAGAAATCTCTGTACGAGTTTTCTTTCTTCCACTACCCTGACATTTTCCAGCAACTTGCCCGATTTTTCAATTGTCTCCCTGACTCCTTCTCTTCCTGCATATCCAGTGTCTAGAGTGCCAACAACTGCGTTTTGCAACCTGTAGTCGAGGTATCGATCTTTCAAGAACTCATCCTTTGTTGGGCCGGGCCCGCTAACTATCAGCCCTTTGATCGTGTACTGTTCCATGAACGCCTTTCTTGCGTGATCAGCGACCCTGTTGAAGTAATCGGTCAGCTCCATCTCGCGGAGACGCTCATAGCGTCTGGCGGATTGTCCTCCTTTCCTAGTCTTTCCCGAAACTCCGGAACTCATCGTGTCCACGACATCCCACATGTCTCCAGAAACTATGCCAAAGCCAGCTTCGGTCGCATCGAGCGCAAGTATGCCTATGACATCTTGCTCACGGAGCATGTCTCTTAGCGGGTCCAAGTGGAAATGGTCGTCGCATCTGTATAGGTAGGTGGTTACAGGCTTCTGTGGCAAGACCTCGTATAGCTCTATTGTCTCGTTTCCGGGCCCACCGGGTCCAGGGATGGCTCCGCAAAAGATGACAATCCCGTTTTCGGGCGTCGTCTTGTACAGCCTTAGCCTTGCAATTGTCTTAGTCAAGGCATCTTGAACATGATTCCTTGTCGTGTCCGACTTTATGTTGGATGCTGTACCACTTTCTTCTCGAAGCGCGGCTATTGCCTCGTGAACAGGTTTCTTTGGCGGAAGATACAGTGTGACAAGCTCGGTTCCTCTCCCCATCTTGTTCGAAAGATCGGAGAGAAGTTTCCTTATCCTGTACAGGGAAACAGAATCAAATTTCTTACTAGTGGCACGTATGCTCAACGAAAGAATCTCACCTAGAAAAATAGTCAGCTGACGCTGCTATCAGGGAAACAACCTGATGCGACAACAAAAGAAACCATCCCTCAGGGCTCCCTCTTACTCAACTAATTATCCCTGTGTAGGTTTAAAAAGGATGTGCCGGCAAAACAGCGTTGCGTTGTGGCTCTTCTTCGACGTCGGCGAAACACTGCTTTCCGAGATCAGTTTTCATTCTGCCAGAAATGATGGGCTCTTTCAAATACTTCGCGCCAAAAGGAAAGATCTGACGAGAGATCAGTACGAGTCCTGCCGTCGCAGTGCGATTCTTACAAGACCAGGAGGAGAAGCTTCGCGGGTTAGGGCCATAGCACGTGAAGTGCTTGGCGCTCAGGACTATTATCACGCAGTCCAAGAATATTACGAGCGGTTTGGTGAAAGACTGATCGAGAAATTCGAGCTAGAACCGAATAGTATGTTTCGGCCTTACCCAGAGGTAGGTCAAGTTCTCCAATATCTTTCAAAGTGGCACTCTCTAGGAATAATCGCAAACCAACATCGCAATGTCAGAAAGCATCTTGAGAACACGTGGAACATATCGTCGTACTTCAAATTCATGATACTCTCGGAAGAAGTGGGTTTTAGAAAACCTGACAGAGAAATCTTTCTACTAGCACTCGATAGGGCGAGGGCCGAGCCATCAGATGCTTGGATGATAGGTGATCGGGTTGATACTGACGTCGGTCCATCAAGAACATTAGGGATGAAGGCAATACGAGTACTACATGACTCTGAAATGTCGATAATCCCGCCAACGATCGAGGAAGAGCGTCCAGATTTTCAATTCCGCGACCTAAAGCCTCTGATGAATCTATTTTAATTCAGTCTGGCAAAACTGGGTGACGAATTGCCTGCAAAGATTGCGTGCTCTTTCAAGCTGGATGTCTTCTATCCCGGGTACGCCGCACATCATCAAGAGAACACTTGTGGTGTTTTCTGTAACTTTGCTCTTTTCCGCATCCCTGTAAGGGTAGATCGCGATGAGCTCCTTGTTCTTCTCGTCCTCGATAACCACCTCTACTCCACTCATTCGGATCGGTTCTTTCATTCCAATTCCCAGGAATTCCTCACCACTGTTCGCCTTTCGAAGTTTCAGACTTTCTTTGCTGATCTTGGAGGAGTCGAACGCAGCTATGGCAATCGAAGTCTTGAGTGATATCAGGTTGTAAGAATCGACCAACGTGTTTATCATAGGGATTTCCTTGCCGCTCAAAACTCTTCTTGTAAGGGCCTCACCAGCAGGTCTAGTCTTGGTAGGATCGATCCCCACCTTCCAGTAAAAATCGCGATAGGCTCGAAAGACAGGTTGATCCTTCACCAACCCAAGACTCTTGATTTCGGATCTTAGCTCTGCAAAGATCTCTGCTTTCAGCTCCTCGAGGCGAGAATCAGTCTTCGCGACAACCAGTTTAGTTAACTCAAGTTCCACTACTCTTAAGCCGGGAAATTCGTTGGAAAGCTTTTCTTCTGTTTGCATGTTTTTGCAGCCAATCTGATTTCGTACTACGATTGCCTTCATCCGCAGCTAAAGCTTATAGGCTCTGCAGGATACTTCTTGAGTTCCACGCTCGTGATGATATTCGCGATGTTCGATTGAATCCTTGCTTTCCCTGTCGGACAGATACTTCGATGAGTGACATGACCGGTCAATCCGACAATGGTTTTCAGAACCTTGACTTTGTTCATTTCTAATGTTCCCATCCTTGAGCTAAATCTCAAGTCACAACTAGCCCAGAGCACCACTATCTCCAGGCCGCCAGAGTTGTCTGACCTTCTTCCATTTTCTGAAGGTTCGACACTTTCACGCCGATAAGCCTTACCGTCTTTTCTGATTCATAGAACTCTGAAAGCAATTTTTCAGTTTCGCGTTTCAACAGTTCGAAAGAATCAGAGTACGCTCCGAGAGATTTCGACCTCGTGTGAGTTTCAAATCCGCTGAATCTTATCTTTATCCCTACGTTCTTGAAGAGATATCCGTTTGCTAGTGTTCTCCTGTGGACATCTGCAGCAACGCTGAACATTACCTCTCGAACCCTTGAGTAATCTCCCTCGTCCATTTCAAATGTTGTCTCGCCAGATATGGAGATCGTATCCCAGTTCTCTATCACTTCGCTCTCGTCCATTCCACCTGCTGCGTTCAGTAGCCAAACGGAATTTTTTCCGAAACGATCCCTTAGCTTTACAGGATCGGCCTTTCGGAGTTCAGAAATTGTCTTAACTCCGAACTCCTCCAGGAGTATCTTTTGAGTGACTTTGCCTACTCCAGGGATTCTTGACACATCGAGTGGCTCTAGGAATGAAAGCGTATCCTTTGGGGCAACAATGGTCAATCCATCTGGCTTGCGTATATCGGTCGCAATCTTTGCTACAATTTTTGATTCTGCTACTCCGATGCTACAAGTTATATTTTCAGACGTGGCAATGGCGCTCTTGATCGAACTCGCAAGATCTCTGATTACTGAATCTTCGTTATCCTCGAATCCATCCTGCAGCAGCGTCCGGATCCTGTGTGTGACGTCAAGGTACGCCTCATCAATGCTGACCTGTTCCACAAGGTCAGCAAATTGTCTGATCTGCTTCATTACTCTTGAAGAAACCTGCTCATATAGTTCAAAATTTGGTCGAACATATGTCGCATGGGGGCAGAGTTCCCAAGCTCTCGAAATGGGAATCCCGGAACGCACGCCGAATTTTCGGGCCGCATAATTGCACGAAACCACCACTCCTCTACCCTTTCCTTGCTTTGGATCTGCTCCCACAATGAAAGGAACCTCTTTGAGTTCAGGATGCGCCGTGAGCTCGCAGGAAGCATAAAACGAATCCATGTCCACATGGAAAATTACTTTTTTGAACTGAATGCGAGACATCCAGTCATTCAATGTCTACTTCAAACACCATTGCTTTACAGGACAGTCGATTGACTCACTATCACTACACTTGGAATTTCCTTAAAAGCATGAGTCAGCCGTTTGTTAAAACTGAGTGCACTTGCAGGGCGGCGAAGGTTTTCCTGGTTCACAAGTGCCGATCAGAGAACGTCGCCGAATGTTACCGTATGTGATACTTGCGCTTATTTTAATCGCTGTCGGGTTTCTGGGCGTGAGCATTTGGCTCAATTGGACTATCCTTCAATACATGTATAATGTGAAGGCTGGTCTAAACTGGTTTTCTATCAATTTCTATGGTGGTCTTACCTTTGCAGTTGCTGGCCTTCTCGCACTTTTTTTCATCAACCCCATACCTCGACGCAGTGACTTGTTCGAGGCATTCAATGCTCTCATGGGTCTTCAGTACAGACAGGCTACATACGGCGGCTATGGCGGGCAGATTCCGCAACGCCGCGTCCGGCCAATGTACATTCGTCCATCCAAGCTCTTGTGGGGCTTTTGGCAGCTCCTAAAGTGGTTCGTATTGTTCACGCTCTTTAGTATCTACAACGGATTCCCTGGTCTGGGCAACTTCACGATAACCGTTGATATGGCACTCAAGGGTTTCGGTAGTTGGGCTGACGTTGCAAGAATATTTTCTCTGCCGTTGGCTCCTGCTTCTGGACAAGAGATTATTTCTCTAGTTCCTACCATGGAAATTCAGTATCAGATTATCACTTACTTGCTAACAGTGCTCATGTTTGCTCTCGCTCTTCGCTTTTTTCTGAAATTCATTAGGGATGTGGTAATTAGAGCAGGTGACAAGTGGATACGAAACATCTTTGTTACACTTTCTGCTATCGTCTTTTCTATCTTCCTTGGAATACCGTACTGGGGCATGGACATCACAATTCCGTACGAGTGGGGAGTTGTCGCAACTGTGCTTCTCGGGTTCGTGGTTCTTGCCATCTACTACCAGTTGAAGTCTACCAGAGAAACCATACCTCTGGCACAACGGAGGAGAGCAGGAGTTCTTGTGGCGACTATACTCATTATCGGGCTTCTCCTTCTCAACGTAGGCGCTTTTACGTACTACCGACTCAATTTCAACAATAATTACATCACGTATCAGTGGAACCCTCTAGTTTCGAAACAAATAACTGTTGGACGCTGGGCTGCTGGCATTCAGGATATCAATTACACCGATATTTCGCACATACCTTCGGGCAATACAACCGAGACACTTGGTCTGATTCGCCAGTGGGATAGCGCTTCTTCACAGAACCAGAGTCAAAATATGATAGGTGTGAATTGGCTCACATTGGTAACTCCGCCGCAAATTGTGTACGTGAATAACAAAGAATACTGGGTTTCCCCAACCACCTTTCAGTATCCTGATGCCACAAATTGGATCGCGACACACCTGATCTACACCCACAGTTCCAAGATAATCGTGATGGACACACACACTGGTAAGTTTGTGAACGCAACCACTGCCTTCGGATTAAAGTCTCAACCCTTAATGTACTACGGCGAAGACAACCCGGGAGTTCCAGGGTTTGCAAACGACGTGTATGTTCACGTAGCCCAAGCTCCGCCTGAGGTGGAGAATGTAAGCTATTCAGGCACGCCTGATTATACACTCTGCGGCGCGCAAAGGGCGTTGTACTTCTTAGAACAGGGACAAGTTGGTTATGCACTCTCTCCGCCTCAAAATTGTATTCAGATGCTCCATGACAGAGAGGTGTTCGCAAGAGTTCAGAACATCCTCATCTATGGACTAGTAGAAGATAGTTCAACATATCTCGTTACAGATTCAGCCAATGGGCAGAACAACCTCTACTTTGCAATACAAATTTACATTGATTATCCTCTGAGCACAGGATTTGCTTACCCGAATCAGAGCTATCTTCGCTTTTTCGGTGTTGTTCTGGTCAATGTTGCTGATGGGTCTATGCAGGGATACACAGTTGCTCAAAACGACAATTTCCTCGCATCATTCTACAAGCAGTATTATCCGAGCTGGGGGCCCCCTCCTGCTTGGCTAAAGCCGCAGCTGAGATACCCTGAGCAGTTACTTGGAAACCTGCAGGTCAGCGGCCAGCTCGATGCTGATTTCATGCTACACGTAGATAATCTGAGCGTATGGCGATCTGGCTCTGACTTTTACGAGAGACCAAGCAACACTCAAGTCCTGTACATACCATGGGTG
>JAKAPU010000012.1 GCA_021806865.1 archaeon | reverse complement strand
TTCCGATCTTTTTTGCTAGCGTGGTTACTCTCCCGACTTCCGCCCAGCAGGCTCCACCTACAATATTCGTCAGTACTTCTGGCAGTGATACGACTGGCACAGGATCCATAACCTCTCCATACGCCACTATCTCACACGCAGTTTCTTCGGCTCCAACTGGCGCCGTTGTCATAGTGGAACCCGGAATGTATGACGGGATGGTGAATATCTCTAGAACAGTTACGCTGGAGTCGCTTACCTCAAATCCATCCAACACAATAATTAATGCGACGGGAAAAGTCTACGGTATCTTCGTGCTTGGTGCCGACTCCAACGGCACCGTGATAGAAGGACTGACGGTAGAACTTGCAAACAACCACGGAATATTCGTCCAGGACAGCTTTGGCGTCACAATAGAGCACAACGACGTTGTGAGCAACGGACTACATCCAGTCGCTTGCCCTTCACCACCGGCGACGCCTACCGGTCTCTGCATACAGGAGAACAAAGCAATAGAGCTAACAGGTACATCGCATTCGACCGTAGTAGACAACCAGGTGATCAACAACATGGCTGACGGCGGAATAGGAATAGCAGACGACGGACAAATCAATCCTGGCGGTCTGTCAGCAGGTACTCCGAACGCAGCCATTGGTAACGTGGTCAGCGGGAACACAGTGATTGGCAACTTGGTTGGTTGCGGAATCGTGGTTGCCGCATACAATCCAGGCGAAGGAGTGATCAGCAACATCGTGACTGACAATTACGTCATCAACGGCCTCCCCGGCGGCATCGTCGTGGCTGCCGACGTCCCACACACTTCTGCGGTAAACAACACGGTAGCTTACAATACTGTACTAAACAACAAGATTCCCGGAATAATCGTTCACAGCAACACACCTGGCGATGTTGTCACTGGTACAATCATAAGTGGCAACACGATCAGCGGCAACGGAGGCTTTGGACCAAAGACCACTGGAATAACTTTAATCGGGCAGATAAACAGCACCGCGACATTGGTCAGCAACACGCTCATATCGGGAAACGTGGTGCGCAACGAATTCTTTGGCATACTGGCGCTCAACAGCACCGGTACGACTGTCAGTTCGGACAATAGCTTTGATCCAACGGTAACCGTGCCTGTTTCTGGTGCTTCAATCGCTGCGCCGCCTACCTTCACAACGACGATAAACTCGGTGACAACGGTGCAGCAAGCGGGCACCACCGTGACTTCGGTAACAACGGTTTCCTCTGTCACCACCGTCCAGCAGGCAGCCAACACGACAACTGCTTCGGTACTTGGAATCGTCGGCATCGTCATAGCTCTTGTTGCAGTTGGCATCGGCGCGGGTGCGTTAAGGCGTAAGCCGAAGCCCTGATTCTCTCTATCTGGTTGAGCGGTGGCACATGAATGCAAACAAGAGAATTGTCAAGAGCGGAAGAGGAAGCAAAACAGGAGGAAAATCCGCAACTCGATGCTCGACTGCTGCGAGAGATGTCAAAACCCGCTACTTACAAAATTCTGGCGCTGATGATGCGCCACCAAAGATCCGCGCGTATGACAGGAAAATTTTAAATTTGCTTCACTTAGGCGAGCCCCTCATTTTGGGGCGACTGACTATCCTCCGACAATTCGGGATCGAGAGCAGTCGAGACGGACTCTTGAATAGACATTCCCACGCACGTGGCGACACGCTTTTGATGACGCAAAGATCTTAACAGAAAGCGGAGCAAAAAGACACACGCGATGAGTTCCGAGAATAAACCTCTGGCGCCAAACCCCGCTCGCCAAGAGGCCCCTCTGATCGGGTACAGCTCTTTTGTCACATTGATAGTCCCCATTGCAGCTCTTCTTGCCGCGCTTTTGAGCGGCAGTCTTCTTCTGCTAGATTACGTGCACGTGATCACAGGAGCGACATGGACTGGAATAGACATCTTCATGGGAATAGTGATGAGCAGAATTCTTCGAAGCCTTGCACCCCCTTCTCGCGTCGAGTTCATCAAGAAACTTGTTCCCATCATGCTCTTCCTGATGCCTGCACTAGCTTCAGTCGCGATAACTGCCGGCGTCTACATGGCTGGTCGCGAAGGCTTGAGCTTCCTTTCTCCCCAAATAATTGCTGCAGGAATAGTTGTAATAATCCTCTCGGTTCAGGGCTTTGCGGTCTTACTGCCAACAGAAGTCAGAATATTTCTTGAGCTAAGGAAGGCAAACCCATCGACAGACAAGATAGTCAAGCTCGGGATGAGGAACATCTACCTGTCGGGTAGCCAGGCTGTCTTTCAGATCGTCCTGATTTTCATCATGGCGACGCTTGCTATGGCCCCCTAGAAATGATTGTGGTTATCGTAGAACTAGCAACAACGATTTTTCCTTGCGTGAATGTTGTCTGAACAGCACCGAAGATTCGAGGAAAGAGCTCTCACCACGAGCAAAACTTTCCTGTCCACGCAAGCAAATCAACCGGGAACGAAATCGCGCGCTTTCAGTTCAGAACGGAAAGGATTCTCATAGTCCATCCTGCCTTCCTCCCCTTCCAGAAGACCTGAGCTGCTAGATGTTGGTTGCACCCTGTAACTGATCGGATGAAAAATAGCCTTGCAATCAACCATCACAATCAGGGTAGCTCATAAGTCAGCCTGTTCTTGTGACTCGTGCCACATCTTCCGATGTGCCGCCTGATCTTCCTTTCACTGATCAGTTTGCCGCACTTTGGGCACACCGGCAACTTTTGAACGACCGCCCATTCCAAGCTGCGAGAGTCATATCCACAACCCGCCGCCCATCATTCCCATTCCCATCATGCCTACTCCACCCAGCATGCCCATCATCAACATCGAGTTCATCATTGTACTCTGTGAAGCTTGTTGCTGCTGCAAGTGCATCTTCGCGTGACTTTGCAGCTCTTGATCCGAATTGAAGAGCAAACCATCGAGCTGGCATATCTTGAGCGAAGGATCTATTTTGTGCACGATTTGCTCCCACATCCGCTCTTCAAACTCGTGAGCCGAGTGGAGCTCTGCCATTGAGGCTAGTCCGAGCGTTGCAACTCCTTCTATTGCAGGGACTGCCAGATCTCTGCCCCACACACCTGCATGGAGCTGGACTTCAAACTTGCCTTTGTCTCCTGCAACTATCACATCGACATCCCTCACCTTTCCGAGAGCGATTCTCTCGATTCCGGATTTCTTCGCATGCAGATCCCAGTAATTGTTCTTCGTTTCTTCAGAGGTAACTTTGAATCCCTCAGATTGAAGGAGTGCCTTGACGTTCGAGTATACTTGAGCTGGGTCTGCGTCTCTTTCCACGAATCCGTGTCTTCGCATTTTTTCTCAGCGGTAACGAACGGTACAGATTCACATAATAACGCTTGTGTTTAGCCACCCTTCACAATATCGAACATTCAGAATATCTAGAAGTATTTTCTTGACAAATAGTCTGACAGCTCAAGGAGGGAGGTGTTACAGAGCTGAAGAATCTTGCTTGCTTGCTCCTCCATGAACCAGGCAGCTATCACAAGTGAGTAAGTGCGAAAGCTCGTTCCTGATTTTGTAGAGCATCATTTCCGAGGCTGCTTATGGACGATCTTCGCTCTCCATTTGTTTGCGAGCTGTCGAAATCACTTCGCGGTGCAAACTGGGAGGCTCTATTGTGCCAATATAGTCTAAATAAGTAAGCGGTAAATAAATTCCGCTGGCTGGTTCGTACTTGGCTAATAACGATGGAATCTTCTGATGGAAACACTGCAAAAAGGACCCTAAACTCTGCAGGATCGTCTACTACACCGTTCGCCCTAATGGATGAGAAACCCCTTTCGTTTAGCCACATCAAGATCTGGTTCACAGCAGGAATGGGCTTTTTCACGGATGCCTACGATCTTTTCATAATAGGCGTTGCTCTTCTAATCTTTGGGGCATATTCGCTACCCGGTTTCTCGCTCGGTACGAGTATCTTCGGTCAGTCTGCAGCAGCATTTGTCGGTTCCTCTGCCATCTTCGCTGCAGTAATAGGCCAGCTGATATTCGGTTATCTCGGCGATAAAATTGGGAGGAAGACCGTCTACGGCATTGAGGCGTCCATCCTCGCAGTGGGGGCGATTTTGAGTGCACTTTCGGCAAACGTGTACTGGCTGATTTTGTTCAGATTCATCGAGGGCATTGGAATAGGTGGAGACTATCCCATATCGGCGACAATAATGAGCGAGTATTCCAATGTGAAGGACAGAGGCAAGCTTGTTTCACTCATATTTGCAAACCAAGGGATAGGCTCCGTTGTGGCGGTTCTTGTTGGACTGGGATCGGTAGCATTTCTTCCTCCCTCTCTGGCGTGGAGATTCGCATTGGGAGCGGGCGCCATACCAGCTCTCGCTGTCATCTACTTCCGCAGAAAAGTACCTGAAACACCCAGATACTCGCTGCTCGTCAAGGGAGACAGCACCGAAGCAAAGAGAGGGGCTAGTACACTTCAATCCGAGATTGTGGATACGCAGGTGAGGTCAAGTTCGTCAAACATATCAAAGTTCTTTGAAAGGTACTGGAAGACGCTCGTTATCACTGCCGGAAGCTGGTTCCTGCTTGACATGGCATTTTACGGCACCGGAATATACTCGGGTCCCATCGTGTCTGCCATCATCCCTATAAGCAGCTCGCTTCCGGTGCAGGCGCAGCTGTTTACCAAAGTCTTTGAGGCAGGGATACCGTTCTTCGTAGGATTCTTTGGGTACTTCACTGCTGTCGCGTTGATGGATAGACTGGGAAGAAAGTTGACCCAGCTGCAGGGATTCATCATGATGGCGGTTCTCTATCTCGTCGTGGCTGCCCTAGCTGTCACAAAGGGAACAAGCATAACAGGGTTTGTGGTCCCTGCGGCGATAGCACTCGGGGTGTATTCTTTTTCATTCTTCTTCATCGACTTTGGTCCGAACACGACGACCTTCGTCATTCCCGCGGAAATGTTTCCAACAAAGCACAGGACAACAGGCCATGGAATATCTGCTGCGGCGGGCAAGACGGGAGCGGCGATCACAACATTCTTCTTCCCAGCTTTGCTTCTGAGCATCGGAGTGAAGGGCATCCTAGAGATGCTCGCCGTCGTGAGCATTGTAGGGGCTCTTCTCACACTTGGACTGAAGGAGTCAAAGAAGATTTCACTCGAAGATGTCTCGGGAGAGGAACTGGTGAAAACCACAAGAGAAGAACTGGCGAGTTCTCAAGCGTAGGTTTGCGAGACAGCTGGCACTATCCAAGAGTTGAGGAACCAGAAATAAACTAAGGATCCGATGCGTCCATCACTTCATTTCTTTCGTTCAGCCTTGCATTTCTTTGCTTCTCGTGATGTAATGTATCTGCATTCGATTAGGTAAGAAAGATTTTCTGTCCTGACTCTGCCCTTTGGGAGATGTGCTCGCTGCCCTCCTCAAGAAATGAATCTGATTTGATGCCAATGTGATCCGATCGTTAATGTCAATACCAATTTCGTCGACCATTGGCAAATTGGTCGGAATCCATCTATCTTCCTCTTCAGGTTGAGTGTTACAAGCCAGTCAGGATTTGAATTGAGGAACCTGATTAGGTCGAGCACACTCCCCAGGCTCTTCAAGTACATCAGAAGGAGAGCCACGAATATTGAGCTCGGAGGATAGCCTTTCGGACCACCTCTCTTCCTCCTGTTCGGATCTACGATTCTGTCTATGTATCCGAAATCATTCTTTTGAAAGACAAACTTCGAGGAGAAAGATTCTTCTCTGATAGGTTTAGGTTTCTTGTCTTCGTCTTCCTTAACACCTTCACAGCTGAGAGTTTGACTGGAGCGTAAGGCTCCATTCCCATCCTTTGGAGTCTTCAAGTGACATAACCAATCACCTTGATCTCCGAAGGTGGGCCTTACTCGCGTATGTCACAAAAGCTAGACAAGAAAGACTATACGGCGTTATTCACAGCCCTCTAAGATTAGAGACTCAATTAGCTGGAAGATAAAGAAGGCGAATTCAGAAAAAGGAAAGTGAATCATTGGCCTTAAAACTCGAAGGCATCTGGTCTCCTATGCCAACTCCTCTGAAGACTGACGGGAGCGTTGATAGGCGAGCGATTAGGAGGTTGGTGGACTTTTTGATAGATGGTGGCCTGGACGGGATACTTGCTCTGGGGACATCTGGGGAGTTCGCACTTCTATCCGTCGAGGAACGGCGGGATGTCCTTGAGAGCGTGGTTGATCAGGCTAATGGTCGCGTCCGAATTATCGGTGGCGTTTCGGATCCCAGCGTTGAGAACGTGATACATTTCTCTAAAGACGCTAAAGACGCAGGTGTTGACGGGGTGATTGCTACCCCGCTTTATTACTATGAAACCACGGATGAAGGTCTCTATGAGTATTTCAAAACTATCTCACGACGCACAGATCTACCACTTCTTGTTTACAATATTCCTGACTGGACACATGATTTCGTCCCACTCGATGTTGTTAAACGCTTAGCCGAAGAAAAGCTCATTGTTGGTATGAAATACACCGAATACAACCTCCTAAACCTTATCAGATTCTTGAATGCACTGAGGGACAAGATTGCTGTGTTCACCGGATCAGACGCAATGGCTTACACTAACCTAGAGTTTGGCGGCAGTGGAGCCACAATTGGGGTCTCGAATGTTGCCCCAAAGATAGCAAGCAAGATATTTGATGAATTCAAAGTCGGCAACCACAAGGGTGCAAGAGAAATTCAGATCAGTCTGCTGCCATTGATCGAGGCCATACGAATTGGGAAATTTCCGGCCGGCCTAAAGGAAGCAATGAGTCTCGTCGGAATGCCGGTAGGGGGCCTGAGGATTCCTCTGCCGAGACTTTCTGAAGAAAGAGACAACTAGTTAAGGCGATCCTAGATCGATCCGGCTTTCTCAACTATTGACTTGCGCATAGCTACGTTGTTCCCTAGGAATGTTGACATTGAGGCTTTTGGCCCTGCCAAGGTTTTCGCATATTGCTGACGTAGAACATGGCGGCATGGGAGCAGAAAAGGAGAGACGCTCTGACCCTTGAGGAAAGACGGCTCAAGGGAGTCAGGATAATTGTCGAAGAAGCGCTTTCTGAGCATCAGGTCGCTGACAGGCCAGGTTGCGAGGATTTTGCACTCGCTCAACCTTTCCTGGAAGAAGCCAGATGGTCAGGCAAGAGAATTCGATGAAGAGAAGGTCAGTGATTGGGTGCAAAACACACTTCCCTGAAATCAAAAAAGCTACAAGCTACGCATGGAATACTCGTGATCGAGGACGAGTCCGGTCTCTCGCTGATTCCACTCGTTGGTAAGACGTGGTCTCCGGTCAGGAAATGTCGATTATAAAATACAACTTCAACTGGGAGCACCTTTCAGCGATTGGTGGAATAAGTCTCAACGGAAGTGTCCACTTCAAGCTGTGCGAGGGATCTGTAAACAGCGGAGTTGTGATGGAGTATCTGAGTCAGCTTCTCAGGCACATAAGAGGCACATAATCTTGCTCTGGGATGGTTCGTCTCCGCACCGATCTGGCGTTGTCAACGACATTCTGGAAGAGAACAAGGAAAGGATAACCGCATTCAGGCTCCCCCCGTACTACCCAAAGTTCAATCCCGTAGTGTTTCATTGGACTCACCTCAAATGGTCTAAGATGAGGGGGTGGAGTCAGCGGTGCGTTCGACCTCGGATATCAGGACGTCAAGAAAGACTTCCCCAAGCTGAAGCCGATGATCCCGTTCAAGAGGAACAGGTGGCATCCTAGAAAGCTCTGGAAAAGGAAGAGACGGTTCAATAGGAAGCTTTCCAAGATTAGGGTCGAGGTAGAGCACACAATCTCCAAGTTGAAGAAGTTCCGGATAATTGGAGAAGAGTTCAGAAATAGGCTACCGCACTACGATGCCATGACAAGCATCGTCTCCGGCATCGTGAACATGCGGATGCTGGGAATAGGCAAATCAACTGCATTCCTTTAGAGCGAATATGCGTTGACGAAATCACTCGTCCTACTATCCAAAAAGGGTACAATTATGCCTATGGTCTATAGAAGGAGCATCTGAGACAAGGAAGGTGTGCTTGCAGCGATTGTAGTGATATCTCCTCACTTTGATATTGACATCCTCGAATCCTCCTCTTTCCGTGATTGCAGTGTGGAACGTCGTTGTGAACCGTCCGAATCCAACTACACATTCTTGCGATTTACACCTAGGACATCCACCATCGCAGTCATCGTATGACATCATCGAGTACTGTCTTTCAAGCGTTTTGGGGAATCATCTTTCTCAGGATGTCTGGAGCAAATGTAGAGATCTGTTTTGTTTAGGCACCATCATGACTCGTGAGATATAGAGTCTCGAGCCAAACCCATGTATATCAATGATAGGGGGCCATCTGCTGAAGATAGTTCGGCAACAGGTTATTCTACATCATCAAACCACCTCAAACAAACACTTATGTCAGAGGAAAAACAAAGTCCAGTCGGCGGCGACGATGTCCAGCAACAGATCCATTTGCGATAATTGCAAGGCCGCAAATCACAGAGAGTGTCTTGCGCCGATACTCCTTTCCTCGAACCAGGCAGGGCGGATAGTTAGCAAGAGTTTTGCATGCTGCGACGACGTGACAAACTGGATGGAACAATCGGTCGCCTGATTTCTTTCTTGATTCCTTCGCTATTTCGGCTGATTTATGGCGCAAGAACGCAGCTAAACCAGAGCTCAAGAGCGAAGATAGAGCGAATTATTTCGAAGATGACAGGCAGCTTTGGCACTGGGACTCAAACTTAAATCAGCGCAATCTGACATTAGCAATCGTGTTAGTCAAGGGCTTCCGTACCGTTACCATGCAAATCAATCATGACATGTGCTGGTCACAAGCCTTGTTGGATAAGGATGTAGACGCATCTCTGGTCAGAGAGACGGTTTATCAAGACAAGAATTACATACATTCGTTGTTCTACTTCAACGCAAATGTTCGTGACGATGAGGATCCAAAGACAAGTCTAATGCATCATCTCAGACATTCCTCAATACTAGATATCAATCACGTGATTGAAGTCACGAGGGCGCGTTACTTGGTTGACTTGACAACAAAGCTAACCGATAGCATTTCTGAACTTGTTTACAAGTATCAGATACCCATTTTCAGACAGACCATAAGCGGTACATTAGAAACATGGAACATTATAACAGCCAAGGAAACAACATCCCAATTCAAAGAGGATTGCGAGTCTCTGGGTGCCATTCGATCTTGGCGGGAAACAGTCACTGATAGTCAAGACTTCAACAAGATGGCAGCTCTAGAAATGGCGGGATTGTGTAGCGCAATCAACCTGACTTCCCAAGAGAGGAAAGCAATCTTGACCGCATATGGAGCCGGCTATTTTGCTTACCCGCACCGAGTTAGGCTGGAAGATTTAGGCAGAGAACTAGGATTAAACAAAACTACTTTGTCCTATCATTTACGAAACGCCCAAAACAAGCTCCTTTCGATTATTCTGAATGCTTCGGGCGAGATGTGAATGCACCGGTAAGTTTTCTGATGAAACAATTAACCGGCTACCATGAGTCTAAGCACACCTTCTATCGACGCGCCTTTTGCACTCACGTCCGCTACAGATCGCCCGTTTCTGAGAACAAGTATCCTATCGCAGACATCTAGTACTTCCTGGAGTCGATGACTGATTAAGATGGTTGAGGTTCCTCCTGTCTTCAGCCTTCGAATCAAATCCAAGACCTCTTTGGCTGCATGTTCCGATATATTTGAAGTCGGCTCATCCATGAAGACGATCTTGGGGTTGCGCAGCATTATTCGTGCAATAGCCACAAGTTGTCTCTGACCCCCAGATAACGATCCAACCTTGGTTTCGGTGTCTACTTCCTTGTTGAGTTGATCCAATATTTTCCTTGCAGTTTCAGACTCTGACCTATAATCAATGAATTTGAATCGTGAAACTATCTCGCGACCAAGAAAAATGTTGTCGCGGACCGAGAGATTCGGAGAAAGTCCAAGATCCTGATGCACAACATCTATGCCGAGGTCATGCGCAATCTTAGGAGAACCCATGTGAATCGATTTTCCGCGCAATCTGATTTCACCAGAATAGTCTGAATAATAACCAGTGATGACCTTCACCAAAGTGGATTTTCCAGCGCCGTTATCCCCTACAAGTCCGACGACTTCACCATTTCCTATGCTGAAAGTCACTGATTCGAGAGCTGCTATAGCTCCGAAATGTTTACGGATGTTCAGTGCTTCTAGAACTGGCTTATTGCTGGATGAATCCGTCACAAATCACGCTCCTCGACATCGTCACTTCGCGATTTCCCCTCTCTTCAGTTGAAGACCAGCCAATATGAGTATGACTGCAACCACAACGTAGCTGTAGAGAGCGGATATGTGTGCAAGAACTATTATGTCTGTCAACATGTTTACTATGAATGCACCGACGAATCCACCAACTATGCTCCCTACTCCACCGGAAAAAGCCACGCCTCCGAGGATAGCCCCGGCTATCGATTCCAAGCTCCATCCCGAAGCTACCAGAGGATACGCCGAGTTCAGCCATGCAGTAAGCATTATTCCTGCAAACGATGAGAGCATTCCGGAAGCAATGAACACAATATACTTGATCCTAACGTTGTTGACACCCAACTCTTTTGCGCCTAATTCGTTTCCTCCCACAGCTAGGATGTGCCTCCCCATTATTGTCTTGGATATGACGATCTGGAAGAAGATTGTTAGTACAACACCCACAACGAATAGGACTGGGACGGATCCTATTGAACCGTTTAATGAGACGATGCCAAAAGGTTTTGCAGGAAAGACAGAACCAGGAGACAATGTTGCGCCATTGCCAATTATGAGAGCTAATCCTTTCATGCCCCAATAGATTCCCAAGGTTACAAGAAACGAAGGCATTCTGAATTTTGTCACCATGAAACCATCGAACAATCCGACAGCAAGTCCGAGGCCCAGGACGATCACGATTATCACAAGTATTGGCAGCGTAGTATAAAGCATCAGGTAGGCGACGAGCATGGAAGAGGCTGCAGCCACCGACTCCACCCCGAGATCTATCATGCCTGTCATCATGACCAAGATTTCTCCTATGGTCATAACAACTAGTGGGGCTGACGAAATGGCCAATGAACGCATGTTTTCAGTGGTCAAGAATGAGCTGGAGATTGACTCGCCAGCGACCAACGATGCAATGAGGAAAATCAATGGCCTGTATTTTTCATCACGTACAAGCTTTCCAAGGGCGCTCGTCAAGTGTAATTTCATCCACAAACTCAAGCTCTCTGAAGTCTTACGACGATTAACTTGTGTGAAAGGTGTCGCTCGCACAGGGTTTTCTTGATTTCTGATTCAGCAACAAATCTGAAGCGATGATGTATGTGATTCCATCTCCTGAATTTCTGCGTGACTATTGACTCTCGCTGTGCACCCTTAAAGATGGCGGCAAAGCAACCCGATGTCATTTGAAGACATCGGGTCATTTTTCGTGCGTTGATGCGGACTATGGCATCGGCCCGTATCCCTGCGGGAGAGGTGGGGGAGGAACGGCTGTCACGTTCAGGGGTTCACCGTATGGACCCACATGCGCAACATTCGTGGAATCAACAGATATGATTGCAGTTGGAACTAGATACGTCGGCGGCGTGATGTTGTGCAAGACATTATTCATGAGCATTATTGTGCCCCAATATCCCATCACGTATGGCTCTTGATCCACTGAGGCCAAGATTTGACCAGACGATATCAGACCGTATGTTCCCGCACCTCCATCGCCCGAAACAATGTAGATATTTTTGCCCGGGGTTAAGCCTGCTTGCGTTATTGCAGTAGCGACGCCTTCTCCCTCCGGCCCGTTAGATGTAATCACCAAGTTAATATTCTTCGACTGCGCCAATAGCGCCGACATTACAGAGACGGTTGGTTGCTCCAACCACTGCCCACTCTGAGAGTCTGAAACTATCTTGATCGTCCCGTTAGCTGCGTAGGCGTTGAGGACCGAGAGAATGCCGTTGTTCCTCTCCGTATTTGTGGGCGACCCAATCGTTCCTTGGATGCTAACCACATTCCAAGGCGTGGGGATGTTCATTGATTTCATCTTATTCATCGCTGTCTCCGCAATCATTTGACCATAGGCAGTCTGATTGGATGTCGCTACAAACAACGTTCCACTCTGGTTGGTAAGAGCTCGGTCAACAATTCCAACAGGTATGCCTGCAGCGACAGCACTGGAGACTGCAGCGCTGACAGAATCCGTCACTGGGTCAACTATCATTCCTGCCGGGTGCACAGAAATGCCATCTTGAATCTGTGAAGTTTGTAGCGCCGGATCGTCCTGTCCATTGAAGGAAACAATGCTTACTGTCATATTCGGGTAAGCCGCGTTAAATTGCGAAGCTGCATAATTTGCACCATCGATAATGTTCGTAAAATAAGTGACATCAAACGACTCCATGTAGAAGTAGATCAGGTAATTCGTCTTTCCACTGGACGTCGAAACAATCGTTGACGTTACTGTACTTCCACTGGATGTGGAGACAACTGTTGAAGTAACTGTACTTGTCTTCGAGGAAGAGAGTGTAAAGGCGACCGCGGCCGCAGCTATTATTATCACGATTATAACTGTTACAGCTGCAATAGTTGTCGAAATACCTCTTTTGCGATTAATTGACAAATGTCCCGGCTTCATCTTGCCTACCATATGTTCCGAGGTTACACAGTGACACTTAAGCAGAGCTCTAACAAGTATGAAATATTAGAGATAGAGAAAGTGGCAATTGCAATTCTGTTGCTGAATTGCACTAAATGCCCAATTTCCCAGAAATATTTTTTATCAACGAGCATCAAATGACTTTCGAAATGAAAATTTGCAGCTTCTCAACAACAGGAAACGAACAACCAAGACTTGGAATGATTACTGATAATACAATATTGGATCTGACTGCCTTAAATCAACCTCAGTTCAATTCCTTCTATTCGCTTCTGAGGAATGCGAAGAGTACAGAGAGAAGTATTTCTGAAACTATTCGAGACTCATTGGCAGGTGCAAAAGCCGCTCCAAAGTACGAAGCGAAAGCAACCAAACTCAATATTCCCTTAGTGCCTACAGAAGTTTGGGGCGCCGGCATAACCTACAAGAGGAGCAGAGAGGCGAGAGAGGTTGAAACCGCCCTTAAGGGATTGTATAACTACTTGTATGACTCCGAAAGGCCGGAAATTTTTTTCAAAGCAAACGGGACAAGATGCGTTGGACCTGGAGACAGTATTGGAATCAGAAGCGACTCTAAATGGACTGTTCCAGAACCAGAGCTTTCACTTGTATTGGATTCCGAATGTCGAGTCATTGGTTATACAATTGGAGACGACGTATCAGCACGAGATATAGAAGGGACAAACCCACTTTATTTGCCGCAAGCAAAGATATTTTCTAGATGTTGTGCGGTTGGACCTGTTTTGGTAACCCCCGAGGAACTAACAAACCCTGGATCTCTAGGAATTACAATGACGATATACCGAGATAGAGATATTGCCTTCCAAAACAGCACATCTACTTCTCAACTCAAGAGAAGCTTCGAGGAGCTCACCTCATACCTTCGTAGAGACAACGTTTTGCAAGACGGAACCATTCTAATGACCGGCACAGGAATTGTTCCTCCAGATGATTTTTCGCTTAAGGATGGCGACCTAGTCGACATCGAAATCGAAGGCATAGGGGCGCTTAGAAATAAGGTTCTACAGCTTCCCAAACCGTCGTGAATATCGAAGTGAAGATCATATCGGAGGAAGATCTCATCTTGAGTGAAACACTGCCAAAGAGGATTAGCCGTGATACACTGAATATTCTTCGATTTGCTCCCTCCCTGATTGCCGAAGTGCAATCCTGCACTGTAGGAGATGGAAGGATACCCTTTCAGTCTCATCAGTTTCAATTATTCTGTTTAAGGAAGTGATCAGTTTGATTGATTACCAATCCTTGGGAAATGAAGTTCTAGGTAATGGTTCTGAAATAGAAGACAAAGATCCGGCCACCGGCTCGGTCATCGCGAAAGTGAAAACCATGAGTGAAGAAGATGTGGAGGCTGCAATTAGAAGAGCAGCTGAAGCATTCGCGACTTGGTCAAGAACGAATCCGGTAAAGCGAGGACAAATACTCACAAGAGCTGGAGAAATCATGGAAAGTGAGGTCGAAGAGCTCGCGCTTCTGATGACAATGGAAGAAGGAAAAACCCTGTCTGACAGCAGGTTAGAGGTCACAAGAAGTTTCAATACGCTCAAATTCTATGGGTCGGTTGCCCTAAGACATGGAGGTTCAACAATACCGTCAGGAACCAACGCGACGACTATTCTGACATTCAAGGAGCCTCTAGGCTTGGTTGCCCTCATCACGCCATGGAACTTCCCTCTTTCAATACCTGTATGGAAAACTGCTCCAGCTTTGGCTGCAGGAAACTCGATTGTTCTTAAGCCAGCATCCAAGACACCGCTTATCGTGTTGGAATTCATGCGCATACTAAACAGAGCAGGACTTCCAAGAGATGTGGCAAACGTCATCACTGGAACTGGAAGCAAACTCGGTGATTTGCTTGTAAGCGATAAAAGGATTGCAGCAGTGTCCTTCACGGGTTCTGTACCAGTTGGAAATCACATTCATTCGCTATTGGGCAAGAAGGAGAATACAACAAGGATTCAGCTGGAGCTCGGGGGAAAGAACGCTGTTTATGTGGACAATTCGGCTAAAGTTGACCAAGCCGCTGACATCGCTGTAAGAGGAGCTTTCGGTCTTACAGGACAGTCATGTACTGCCACCAGCAGGCTCATAGTCCACGAGAGCATTTACCAGCAACTGAAAGACGCAATTCTGATCAAGATGAATTCCTGGAAGGTCGGGCCTGGCACCGAAGATGATGTGAATATGGGCCCCGTCGTAGATGGCAACCAACTCAACACTGATCTCGAGTATATCGAGTTGGGCAAAAAGGAGGGACTTAGACCGATGTATGGTGGAGGCATTGAAGGGAGCAACTCATTGTTTCTGAAGCCCACAATCTTTGAAGACGTAAGTCCAGAATCTAGGCTATTCAAGGAAGAGATATTTGGTCCTGTGCTTTCAGTAATAAGAGCTAAAAACGAAGACGAAGCCATAGAGCTGGTCAACTCGGTTAGCTTTGGCCACACCTCGGCCATAGTCACAGAAAATCTGCCAACAGCAATGAAGTTTGTTAACTCGGTGGACACAGGAGTAGTGAAAGTGAATAGACCCACCGTCGGTGTTGAACTGCAGGCTCCATTCGGAGCTTTCAAAAAGTCAGGTGCGAACACATGGAAAGAAATGGGTGAGGAAGCGATGGCATTTTACACGCGAGAAAAGACTGTTTATCTTGGATGGTAGAGGAAGATCGGCTCTCTGTTGAGCTACAGCGAGATGAGTTTTGAGACTCTGACCTAGGAATTACGCCGAGAAAGTCAATACGACATATGCTAAAGCTTGATTGGCGTTCGGTCTGCGATGCCACATTCGCAAATGCACAACATGAGTTTTGCTCGTTAGATGACTGAAACGCCGTTGTGTCTACTCGGCTTCATTCGTCATGAGAGGAAGATGCAAACCTGTGCGCGTAGATCGTGGCAAAAACATACAGCCCCAATGGCAGCTAGGTTGTCGGCATTATTGAACAGTCGATACTACGAGGCACCTATCAGATTCATTATCGACATTTCGGATTTCATTGTGCTATGGTCGGAATGATGTGATCTGAGTAACCCTCAATGCCTTGAGTTGTAAACGAAGAATCCATAAAGTGAAGGATAAAATTTCGTACTCCCACGCGTGCATAGTTCTGCAACTGATTCGAGCAGTCTTCGTAAGATCCAATGACCACTCCAATCTTCCTTCCCCTCATAGGAGACGTATCAAGTTCGTTTACATGGTCTAACGAGGTGGTGTCAAAGAGTTGTTCGGGGCTTGCTCCGAACCATCTGTTGCAGAACCTCTTGCAAGTGTCGAATGCTTGAGACCTGCTGGCCGCACAACAGGTGTATAGCTCCATTGCGAAGTCAAAATTCGGATTGGAAACGATTTTCTTTATCTCCAGAGATTTCATGTCATAATCTTCTGCGCTCAATGCAGGCGGGAACCATCCATCAGTCAATGGCGCCAGTTTCGTGATTTTTTCACCTGATCCAATCAGCCAGATTTTTGGTCCGTTACGCTGAACGGGTTTTGGTAAGAGTGATGCGTTGTGTATGTCATACAATTTACCCGCATAGGAAAACTCGTTGAATTTCCAGAGCCCTCGCAATATCTCAATTGTCTCTTTGGTTCTTTGAAGTCGCATACTGAAATTCTCAAATGGGAGCCCAGCAGCATAGAATTCGCGTTTACGCCATCCCGCACCCACTGCTATTGCAGCACGTCCCTTCGAAAGTAGATCCAATGTTGACGCAGTCTTCGCCAGTACAAGGGGATTCCAGTAAGGAGCCGCTGCTAGACCTCCAAGAATCACTCTGTTTGTCTTTGCGGCAAGAAATGACAGCAAAGTAAAGCCATGCAATACACCAGGAGTTGAATCGTCTTTGACTACCGAATCAACGCCCATCAAATGGTCGCAGGACCATACAGAGCTGAACCTGTTTCTTTCTGCGCTCATAGCCGATTCAATCGCCAGGTCCAGATTTGATTCACTGTCGTAAATAGGCAGATAGACTCCAAACGATACAGCCTCCTTGTCTTGATGGTTTCCCTCCTGATGCATTGTGACCATTAGATGGCAGTAGTTATAATTGCATTTTGTTCCAACAATTCAGTTTCCTGAGTCCGACATGGAAAGTTACGGCAGTGTAAATTGATACAGCAATTGCCCTATTCTATATTGTAGAAAATCTAACATGTTTGATAATTTGTTATAACTGTTACCCGCTCAACATGATGACAGATGACTCTCATCGAGGACATGGAAAAAAAAGATCCCCCATCAAAAGCTGCGTTTGTCTGGTTTCTTGGTGGATCGTCTGTGGCAGTAAAGTTTCATCGCCAGCCATTGGTCTTCATTGACTTGGATGCGGGGAAGAACGACTTTGATCAACCGCCGCTTGGAAGAGCTCCGGGCTTCAAACTTCGCCGCACAGTTACACTTCCGTTCGACATAGCAGACATCTCTGCACCAGCAGCTTATGTTTCAACACACGAGCACTTGGACCACTGTGAACAAAAAGCTAGCCTTTCTGTTGTATCTAAGGGAGGCGTTTTCATAGGACCCAGATCTGCGTGCGAGAACGCAAGAAAGTGGAGAATTTCTGCGGAAAGAATCTGGCCAATGGATGGAAATCGATATGAGAAGAAGGAATATGGCGATGTCTTGATTTACGCGGCGCCTGGTCGGGATCCTAACGCTGACGCTTCCAATATTGTAGTGGTTTGCTACGATAACATCTGCATACTGCACAATGGAGACTCGCTCTACGATGGACCGAACTACTTGGAGATATCAGACAAATTCACTATTGACGCAGCGATAATTAACTTGGGAAAGAATCCAAAGGGTAGACACTGGTACCACACACCTTATGACGTTGCACGTGCCGCAAATGATATGTCGCCTAAAGTCATAATCCCACATCACTATGACAAATGGGACAAGATTCGAGAGGATCCTCTGACAATAAAGCGCGCGATGGACGCTTCATACCCCGAGGTGTCCGCATCCACTCGTCTCGTTATCCTCAACCCAGCAGAACGCTATGAAATCACTAAATGAGACGAATTCAGAATAGAACTTCAGGCCGGCGGCATAACAATTTTTGACTTCTTTGAGAGGCATAACTTGGGATCATGCAAGAGGGTTCGATCCGTTAGTTGCGACTGCAAACGAGTATCACAACCTGCATCCAAATGTGGACATCAGCTGGGAGAAAAGGAGTCTTCAACAATTCGGAGATAGTTCCATTGACCTAATTGCTGGAAAATTCGATCTCCTGATCATAGACCATCCATTCATAGGTTCTGCCACGTCGAAAAAACATCTCGTCCCCTTAGATGAAATACTACCTTCATCTTTCTTGGTTGAACAGCAGAACGAAACTGTTGGACAAAGTTTCAACTCTTACTTCTTCAATGGTCACCAGTTTGCTCTGCCAATCGATGCCGCTGCGCAAGTGTCAGCATATCGGCCTGATTTGATGGCAGCCTCGCCCACCGATTGGAAAAGAGTAGTGGAGGAAGCAGAACGGCGCCAGTTGACTGGTGAGGCAATGGTGGGTGTTCCACTTTTGCCAACGGATGTCTTTTGCACATTTGTGTCACTATGCGCAAATTATGGAGAGCCTCCATTCGGAAAGGAGGAAGTAGTAACTGAGAGAACGGGCATCTTTGTGCTAAACTTTCTTCAGCACCTCGCAAAGTTTCTTCATCCGAGTTCAATAGACTCGAACCCGCCCCAAATGCTTGAGAAAATGGCTAGTGACAACGAAATTGCATATATGCCTTTGGGATTCGGATACTCAAATTATTCCCGTTTAGGATTCCGAAGAAATTTGATTCTCTTCTCCAATGTCCCATCATTCTCAAATCAACCGAGAGGAGCATGTTTGGGAGGAACAGGATTGGCGATTTCTTCGTGCTCCAATAACATACGCGAGGCAGCCGAGTACGCAATGTGGGTTACTGAATCAAATACACAGAGAACGTTGTATGTCGAAAGCGGTGGACAGCCCGGAAACGTCGTGGCATGGAAAGATGCCAACGCCAATCGTTTGACAAATGACTTTTTCACAAATACTTTGAAGACATTGGAACTTGCCTATGTCAGGCCACGCTTTCCTAGATTTGCAGAAGCTCAGTCTTTGATGGGGCAAATTATCAGAGAATACTTGATTGAAGCAGAGGAAGCTTCTTTGTGCCTGAAAAAAATTAATGAATTGTATGCAAATATTCGCAACAACGCTTTATCGACTTAAGATGCCAGTCAGCATTCGTATTAAACCTGGTGAAGTATAATTGAACATGTGAGAAGAAAGTTAAAGACACTAGTTTGAATTCCTAACGATCTAGCAGTGGTCGTTTGGTAGTTATCACGGCAACAACCATGGGGCGTTAGTCTTCTCAAGAGATTTGTGAGTGTGACCAATTTTGGAGAGAGTTCCGTTGAAGGGGCTGCGTGTGCTGGAACTTGGCGCGTATCTCAATGGCCCATTTGCCAGTAGATTGATGGCAGAACTGGGTGCAGAAGTCATCAAAGTGGAACCACCATGGGGAGACCCCATGCGGCAATCTCCGCCGATTGTAGAGGGAGATTCTTTACACAGCATCTACTATAATGCTGGCAAGAAGTTTGTTACTCTCAATCTTAAGAATCCACGTGGAAAAGATATCTTCCTCGAACTAGTCAAACATAGTGATATCTTGATTGAGAACTTCAAACCAGGGACGATGGAAAGACTAGGTTTGAATTATGCGACTGTGAATAAGATCAACCCAAGGATAATTTATGCTTCAATTACAGGATGGGGCGAGAACGGCCCTTACCGTGATCTTCCGGCGTTTGACCCAATTGTTCAAGCTGTTAGCGGTCTGATGGATTCAACAGGCTATCCGGATAGACCCACAAGAGCTGGCATGGGTCTTCTAGATTTCGTCACTCCGAGTTTTGCCGTGGTAGCGATTCTCGCGGCATTGATAACTAGATCTGCAACCGGATCAGGAACTTTCATTGACATGTCAATGTTTGATGTGGGCGTCATGCTAACCATGCAAAGCATGATCTATCTGGAAGCAGGATACCCTGTTCGGCAAGGACCAACAAGCGCTGTTCTTGCTCCAGAGTATTTGTTCCAAACGCAAAACGGAGCGGCTTACGTGATAATTCCGAATGAATCATCGTGGGAACAGTTTTGTAAATTCATCGGTAAACCCGACCTTCAGAGAGATCAACGCTTTCGAAGCCTCAGCGAGCGAGTCGAAAACCGCGAGATTTTAACAGAGATAGTACAAGAGGAAGTCAAGAAAATGAAGAGGGAGGACCTTGTAAAAGGTGTCCTTGAATGTGGCGGAGCTGCAGCTCCACTCAAAGATTTGTCGGAGGTTCGCGCCGATCCCCAGACAGTAGCGCGCAATCTATACAGGAGTATGAAGTTAGGCTCGAAGAATCTGATGGTGCCAGATACCGTCTTTAAGATTCAGGGATATGATTGCGGCATCAAGTGGCCCGGGATGAAACCTGGTGCTAATAATCAGGAAGTATACGGCGAATTGGTTCACCTCTCCAAGGAACAGATATCCGCCCTAGTTTCAGATGGAGTAGTTTGAACCCTCTCCCAATTCGTAAGATTGGCTGTGTAGTCCCTCGGAATGACTCCGCTACTCAATCTGGTACGTAGATTTTCTTGCCGGAGGTGGGAATACAGCATATGACGTATCATACTCCATTACTACTTCTCCATTTTTCTGGACGACAGCATGCAAAGTCAGAATCCACATGTCCGGCTTGGATTTGCTCTGTCTCAGCCCAGTCACTTCGAAGATTGTCCCGATAGTATCTCCAGGAAATACCGGATTGACAAATTTCACATTGTTGACCCCCAATAAGGCTTGTATGATCTTTCTAAACTCGGTCCTGGTGAGGAGGCCCTGACTGAGCGAGAGAGTCAATAATCCGTGTGCCATTATTCTATTGAACCGTGTCTTGGCCGCATATGTTGCATCCGTATGAGCAGGATGGAAATCGCCTGAGAGACCTGCATAGTTGACTATGTCAGTTTCAGTAACCGTCCTCTTTTCAGTGACTAGCTTAACTCCCAAATCTGGATATGATTCCATATGCATTAAAACCGTGCTCAAGCTACAAAATTCTTTCTGAAACATGTCCAATCGTCTTCAGTTTTTCCCAATAGTTGCATGTTCGCTAAGCAAAAATTCAAAGGAGAAAGTGCAGAGAGAGGATTAAACCTTTGGTTCAGACTAGGACAGGGGATTCTGCCGCGATGGGAATGTGCTTGGGATGACGGCGGCGGCACATCCCCAACAATATTCTATGTTGAAAGTTAGGCCTCATTTCGGCCACTGGCCCGGAGGTTTGTATGCCAGCTTGGCCAGCAACGAGCTTGGATGGCCGCAGTTTTGCCACCCCAAGCTTTTGGCCTCAATGCCAGCCCCTCTGGACATGAACACAAAATCATCTTTGAAACTGGCATATGAAGTAGAAGCATCAGAGGAGTCCTACGAAAAACAACGCGACGTTTGATGAAATGGATCTTCACCGCTCGCTCATACACCTTGCAGTGAGTAACGGATATGCAGAATCAGGGATGGAGAACCTTCTCCTTGCAAAGAACAACATGCCTTCGGCTCTTCCACCTGAAGATGTTCCTTCAGGTTCATGGATAAGGGGCACTGTAGAAAAGGTTCCCGAAGATGCTATGACGCAGAAGCTGAAGAACGCTCTTAACTCCACCGTAAACCAGCTCCAAGATTTCAAGATATTCTCTGCCCTAATAATAGCTGGAACAGACACCCACAAGATACCGAGACACGATAAGAATCTTGATCACGGCTATCTTACAAGGGGAAAGAACGAGAAGGGGACATCGACGTTCGAAGAGTACATGACGCTCCAGTCTGTTGAAGAAGGAAAAAGAGTGCAGATTGCTTGCGAGCACATCGGCATATTCGACGAGAAACATGTGGTGCTTGAGAAACTCATTTTGGAGTCAAGACTCTTTGGAATATACATTGCTCTTCAACTTGCGGATCGAGCATTCTTCAACTCAATGACGATGAGGATGTTCAAGAAAATCCACCGATTTGCCTCACGCCAGCAACCAAAAACACAGGAATAAAGAGGGCAATCATGGAGTTCATCGATGGAAAAACGGAGAGCATCTCCGAGTACACAATGAACGAAGGAAAAGAGGAACTGTCATGCACATTCACCCTAGTGATACTTCCGAAAGTTGGAAAATGCGAGGGCGAGGAGAAAGAGAATGAAAAAGATCCTGCAGGCAAGTACAACGTATTTGCAACGAACATTCCGAGAGGATACATTCTGTCGAACATAAGCAGGCTCCCAAAGGACTAGAGATTGATGTGGGGTCTTGAAAGCGGTTACATAGATGTAGAAGAGATTAGGTCAAGGACAACGAGCAAGTATCACACTGCGTCTCTTGTACTTCTACTATGTGCTGATTCTTTACAATACGTGACTCCTCGCGAGTCTGATCCTGGCGAGGAAGTCCAACCGAGCTCCTTTTCTTCCCAGTGAACCAATCATCCATCTGCGGCTCATGAAGGACACATTCCAGAGATTCGTGATAGAATCAAGAGATAGAAACGTACGGTACATGTCAAATGCGACCATGCTCCCGTGATGCAACGGAAACACAATCCCAACTAGCCACTATCCAATGACCTGCAGACGCAGCTGTTATCTGCGCGCAACAAAGGGCTTGAACGAACAGAAGAGTGTTAGATGACAGCGTAACGCAACATAATCAACTGACTTCGATGTTGGAATTCTCTCCACTACCGAAGTCGTCGCTGCGCTCGCGTCCTGCTCGACCAACACCCAAAGACCAAACACATCACAAGTCTGAGCGAAGACTTTGGTGGGAATGGAATATTAGGCTATTTTGGGCCGCGCCCGACCCTCTCCAATTCGTCTTCAGACTCCTCGTACTGAGAACTGAGATCTTCGCTTATTGGGCGCAAGCCCTGCGATGGACGGCCCGATCGCTTTCTCGGTTTGGTTTCTTTTTCCTTTGTTGCCTTTTGTTTTCGATCAGCCTTGTCAATCTTGACTGCGAGCTTCGATTCATGGCGCTTGTTTTTCATTACGCAGATCAGGACTCTCATGAATAGAGAGCAGTATGACCTGTAAATCCTTTTTGCCTGTTTTGGCTGTGGGACAACGGCAACAGTTCCCTAGCGATTTACTCATGCGGCTCGCTTTAAAAGGATGGTTCGAGGTTTCTTTCGGTTCCCTGAATTTTGGCCTCTTTTTGTAGACTGCTCCCGAGCAAAGTTGCTGTTACAGAACCTTGCTTAACAGCGCTGTACGAGCAACGACTGGATTGCATGCGTACGTACTGCTCTCCTACGAATCAGAATGCCGGCCACAAGCCCTACGATGTCCGCCCTAATATTGATGTCGCCGTACTGCAAACGGATCTAGCGTACATGCAGGCCTAAATACGACCTAATTCACTACACCTGATGAATGTGATCGCTCACGCTTCATCATCAGCAGCAACGATGCCCATCACCGAAGGAGCAACAGGAGAAGCTCGATCGCCTCGTCGAAAGCGTGAGGAAAAGGGAGTTTCCGTACGTTGCAAGGAAGAAAGAGATAAGGGATTACAGGCGTTATGATTTGGCACAAGAGAATGAGTTTGGACTGGAAACCCTCCTCCATTTTGAGAACGCTTTTTTGCGCTCAAGCCGTACGCCTTCATTCATGATGGATTGCGCCCTAACTGATGCTCCTTCCCTTGGATATACTACATCGCGCCGTGACATTGCCGAGTAGAATGCAGGCGCCTTGATAACAGACTTTTTTCAGCCATAATCAGGTTTCCTGCAAGCCCTCTAAGATGCCGTACGGCCCAGCTGTTTGTTAGCCCCACAGTGCAGTCTCCTCTTGCTAGGACTGGGGCATTATCCTCGGAGCTTTCACACAGGCTATTACTAGCACCATGTGTCCGATTAACCACGAGGGGTTCAGACACTTCCATCGGTCGCATCTTCCTCGACTGGACTGAAAAGGTTACAGGCTGCCACATCACCAAAGTTTTTTTTGAATAGTCATTTGCGATTGTGAGCTCCGCTATGAGCTGCTTCAGCCTTTGGATTTCGGCATCCTTTTCCTTGGCTGGATCTTTGAGTGAGCCTGACAGAGCGAGCTTGCCTCCCTGAATGAACTTCTCTCTCCATGAATAGAAGGCGTTGGGGCCCACACTGTGTTTCCTGCACAGCTCGGATGCGTAGATGTTCGTGTTGAGAGACTCAAGCACTATCTGAATCTTTTCGTCTGGCATCCACTTTGATTTGTAGACCATTTTTCAGACCCCCCTCCCTGACCCTCCCCCAACTGTCCTCCGTGAAGTGTTCTCCTTCTAGAGGGGTCCGCACCACAATCTTGCATTGTGTTACGATAGCGGGCCGCTGTCATCACCTTCATTGTTTCATATCATTTCAGATAACTTTCAGGAAGTCTACTAATCTTTGGAATTCTATTTTCTGCCAGATCGGGTACTCGCTGTAGAAGACATTGGTGATTTTGAGGATTGTACCAACACTAAGAAATTGTATGGTTGAGCAATGCTGTCTGATCAAAATGAAAAGCTCAGAAATTGTGACAACCCAAGGCTTCGTAGAACATATTAAAGTCAGCAGGATTCACGGATCCGGATCACCACTGCGAAGCGAGCTTGGTGCGCTAGACGAATTGGCATTGTCTATAATGAAGAATGGCTTGCTTTCGCCCATAGTTGTGAGGCAGACAGATGATCTGTTTTTCGAAGTCGTTGCAGGAAACAGAAGACTCGAAGCATGCAAGAGACTTGACATTAAGATGATCCCTTGCTATGTAGCAGAGTTTGACGATAAGGAAGCGTACGAGGCATCGCTTGTCGAGAACGTTCAGCGCAAGACTCTCAACCCTCTTGAGGAAGCAAAGGCATTCAAGAAATACGTGGATGATTTGGGATACGGCAGTGAGTCAGATCTCGCACGACAAATAGGGAAGAGTCCATCGTACGTTAGCAGAAGGATATCATTACTAAAACTCCCTGAGAAGACTCAGGAACAAATTTTGCGGAGCGCAAAAGTCGGAATGGCACAAGAAATTTTGCCGCTGGTGGACGATGAACAAATTGCCGAGGTGATTACGGAACTTGTAGTAGAAGGGAAGGTGGCTACTAGCAGTGAATTACGACACATTGTCAGCGACATGACGAAAAGTTGTTGCAATAGAACTGATATTCCAAAACAGCTTGTTCCAAGAAAGAGGAGCGAATTTGATTGTAAACAGGAGCAAGAGGAGAGTGACAAATCACTATTTTCCTATCGCTTTTCTATGCAGGAGGTTCGACAACATGTTCTCGACCGGGCGTTCAGCAAGTACATCGCATCACTGAGGCTATGTATGACGAGAATGGATGAAGTATTGGACTCTCTTGACGAGAACGAGGAATGGGTCGTGAGGGAAACGCTCATGCAGTACAGAAAGTCAATACACGGACAAATAGACAGCTTGATCCGATTGAAGAAGAAGAAAACGGCGACTTCTAGATTTCTTCCCAGACTACATGCGTGATTCGTTTTCTGACCGAGTTATTCCGTCACCAAAACATATGGTTTCACGAAGGAGAGGAGGAGTGAAAGTATGGCTGGAAGAAGGGATCAAGAACAATCTAGGGCAAATTTGCGTCTACGATGACGGATTATCCCTACATAGAGAAGGCTTTTCTAGAATACTCCAAAAGAGTATCTCGAAATGGGCGATCAGGAGGACAAGAAAGAAGCTCCGCGAAGTGATCCCAGTGGTAATAAGGTGAAAGAAAGGCGCGACTTCCTGAAGGCCCTTGTCGCTCTGGGGGTTATCGGGACAATAGTCGGAGTCGGGGGGTTTCTCACGGACTATCTGACTTTCGTTCCAAGCGCGGGAGTAAAATTGGTGTGGCCCAAGGTAAAGGTTGCGAACATAAGGGATCTTCAGGATCTTAAGCCAATCAACTTCAATTATCCGCTGACTAATACACCGAACGTCCTAGTGAAACTGGGGGTGAAGGCCGAGAAGGGGATCGGGCCGAACGAAGACATCGTGGCGTTCAGCCTTATCTGCCAGCACCTGGGTTGCATCTATGCGTTCGTCCCAAAGGGAGACTCGCCCGTATGCAACGCATCATACAAGATGCCCGTTGACGGAGGTTACTGCTGTTGCCATGGTAGTCACTACAGCTTCACCCAGGAGGGCGCTGTGATCGGGGGGCCTGCGCCCAGGCCTGTTCCTATGGTGAACTTGGAACTCGACGAGTCCTCTGGTGACATATTTGCTACATCGATGGGGCCTCCCAGCATCTTCGGCCATGATACTGGAGCCGTAGAACCGAGCGCCGTCCTAGAGGCAGACTTGACAGGGGGGACCGAGGTAACTGATACAGTTTCGACGACGCAGTCCAGTACAGGATCTACTTCGAGTTCCAGCACCATCACAACTTCGAGTTCGAGCTCAGGTTCTGGGGGTTAAGCAATAGTGCCTAGTGTACGTAAGCTCGTGGAGAAGGCCATAGGAAAGGCCAAGAAGACAAAACAGAGCCTTACACCAGAGAATCTGACAAAATGGGTTGACAACCGCGTCGGCTTCACAAACACCATGCTAAAGCCTGCACCTTCGTACAGCCTGAATCCCTTCTATTGGCTCGGTGCTCTTGCTATAATGGCCTTCGGCATCCAGGTCCTGACTGGTTGCCTAATGCTGCTTTACTATGTGCCTACTCCTGAACAGGCATATTCATCGACTATGACCATAATGCACACGGTGCCTTTCGGCGAGCTTGTAGAAACTGTGCACTTGTATGGCGCTTACGCGATGATCCTCCTGACATTCCTGCATCTTATGCGTGGTTACTTTGCCAGCGTTCATAAGAAGCCAAGGGAGATGATGTGGGTCACCGGCATGTTAATGGGCATTGTAACCCTGATGATGGGGCTAACCGGTTATCTACTTCCGTGGACAGTTGTGTCAAAGTCTGCGACTGACGTCTCAATAAGCATGATTGGCCTTCTTCCTCCTCAGTTGGCCAAGATTGTGACGTTTCTCGCCGCAGGAACCACTAGCAATTCCGCAGAGCTTACTCGGTTCCTCGATCTTCATGTCTTGGTGCTGCCCGCTGTTCTTCTGTTGCTTTTCGTTGGAAAGATGTACATGTTCGAGACTCATGGCGCCTCCGAGCCTCCCACGGGAATAAAGCAGGAAGTGAGGCACTACGCATGGTTCCCAGGAGTACTCTCCTATCTTATGATGATCGGAGCAGTCTTCATGGGTCTGCTTCTGGCCGTGGCGGTCATCTTCCCCTTGTCACTCCCTCCTGAGTACTCCGTCGCTGCGGCTGCCAACTATACGGCTAGACCCGACTGGTACTTCATTTCGCTCTATCAACTGCTGAAGCTAGGGTTCTTCGCAGGTGTCCACGAGCCAGACGCCATGGCGCTAGTCACGGTAGGTCTCATTTTAGCAATTCTGCTTCCCTTCGTCGACAGGAACCATAGGCGGAATCCAATGCAGAGGCCAGTTTATTCGACCCTGGGGCTGGTGTTCGTCGTCGAACTCATTTGGCTCACGATATGGGGATACCTCACCCCAGGCCAAGACATCCCAGTCATGCAATCCACAATAGGCCTGGCAGTCCCTGCGTTAGCGACCATTGGCGCCGTCTGGCTCATTTGGTGGAAGAGGAAGCCGAGAGCACCTCGGGTGACCCCCTCCACTCCGGCACCACGATCAGACGCATCCATAATTAGGGCATTGAGGATCCCGTTCAAGGTACCTGTGATGACGGGTGCCTTCGTTATGCTGTTGCTAGTGGGAAGCATTGCGTTTGCCTCGTTTGTCGACACTCTTGGCGCTCCCCAGAGCCAGATGGGTGTGCTGTTTGTCAGCCTTGTGACTCTGTTGGCCAGTTTCGCTCTGATGTCCATCATGGTGAAGAGGCTTGTCAGAATCAATGAGAGGGTCAAGGGACTATGAGCGCCCGCGACTTGCGAGGCTTTGCAGCCATCCCGCTGTCAGTATACTTGGTGGTGGCGGGCGTAGCCATGTGGTTCTTCAACCCAATCTCGCAGCAGAATCAGTTCGCAGCGCTCCTAGGGTCCGAGTTCTTCACCATCGCCATGTTGCTCTATGTCTACATGCATGAGGACTTCGGGCACCTCGCCGTCCTCTGGTTCAGCATGTGGTTGTTCGCGATGGCGATCATGTTAAGCCTAGCGTTCGTCTAGGCAGTGCTAACTCATCGCCCCACCAATCAGACCGACAATCACAGACTTCTGGGCCATCGGGGATTCAGTTTACATCTGATTTCAAGATCAGAACGGAGATGCCAGCCTCTTGGGACTTTACGAGAACGTCCTTCACCAAGAACAAATGAGGAAAGAGAAGGAATCATGTTATCAATCTACTGCTGCTAGAATAAGAGAGGGATTAGGAGCACTTGGCTATTCTTTTCTTTCAGTAACCAAACTTTTGAGAAACTCTTGCATGTCCTCTGTTGCAAGAGTGGAAAAGCCCTCGCCCAAATTGAAGATTACGTGCTCGGTCACGGGGTTGTAGGAAGCATTGATTTCTTCTATTATGATCCAGTCATTAAACTTGTACGCTCTTCCTATGGGAAGCATAGCCTTCTTCTTCCTTCCCATTTGTTAGAGCATTGCTATTTTCCTCTTCGACCTTTCTGCCGACTCATAACGCGATAGACTTCAGAGGGATAGCGTAAGAGAATCCCGCATGAACGCAATCATTATCGCCTTGACGAAAAAAGATCTCTTCGAAACTCAATCTTCAACAGACCTTGTTTCTGCGAAACGTGAAGAAAGATATACGGTCTGACTTTTGATAATAGCCTTGACGGGCCGGTATCTTGACAGAACACTTTGACACCATTAATATATTCGTAGTTGGGGACCTAGATTGGAAAATGAGAAGAGAACGCTCAGACTCGCTGGAGTTTGAATCATGCCCTTGACTGCAACCGTCAGTGATCAAACGAGTAAAGGCCGGTTGAGTTTGAACGCACTGATGATGCTGGTATTGTTTGCTTTCAGTGGCCTCATATTCCTCGGTCTTGGCATTAGGGCATCACTTGTTGTTTATGGCATCGGTGCGATACTGTTAGTGACAACGATTGCATTCGTCCTCTACAACGTGAGACGCCCCGCTGAGGTGGGTGTATCTGAGAATGAGAAGACCCGTGACACGCTTCATCATCTCTTTCTTCTGCTGTATGTACAATTTTGTTACTACTGGGGGACATTTGCTGCAGGAATGTACACGAACTACTATTACGTGATTCCCCGGAACTTGCAGCCAACTCTTGTGAGCATAGTTTCCGATGTGATTCTAGCTCCGGACCTTTTCACCCATATACTCATGGCAATCCTGAGCACGAGCATGAGCATCCCGGTAATCTATCTGGCAAGGAAAGTTCGACTGAAGAACGTTGTCAGTCTCCACGCGGCAGCAATCGGCGTCAGGAGTATAGGATTCGTCATGGGCCCACTTTTCCTGTTTTCCTCTACTTTCGCGATAAATAATTTGTCGATTGCGAGTCCTGCTTCATTGACCATGGCTTCCGTATTTGCCGTAGCAGTATTCCTTACCCTTCTGAGCAGAATATTCATAGTCAGAGAAGACGTCCGGCTGAAATCCGCTGAAGTTCTGCAGCGAAGCATCCAGCTATCACGAGGGAGTGATGGAAACTAAATTGGAAGCCAAACCAGTGGTTCCGCTTCTAGAGGGAGAAGAGCTTGGAAACCTCGGCCTTCGGGGCCTTAGGACGACACTGAAACTAAGTTATGTGAATTTCGTTTTGTACTTCTTTCTGTTTGTAACTGGAATGTACGTTAACATCTACATAACCTCGGGAGTGAGCACCGTCAACATAAGCAACTTCTTCAACCTGGTACACATGTTGTTTGCGATTGGTAATTTTACCTTGACATTCATCATTATGACGGTGGGATTCGTCTATGGAATGAAGCAAGTTGCAATGTTCGGCCTGGGAGCTGTCGCATCTATTGCTGCCGCCACCGCTGGAGGAGTAATATTCTTGTCGACTGGCGGTTCGAGAATCTCGGGGGCAACTACACTCGCAGCTGGGTGGGAAATGTCACTCCTGTTCATGCTTGCAATCTTCCTATCATACTACGCAACTTTGAAGATAGTGAGAGCTGTCAGGCTGATCGAGGCATACAATCGAAGGTAGAAAGGGGAGATAAGACTTGGCCTTGCAAGAAAACGTATACGCTTCGGATGAAGTCCTTCCCGAAGTACGTATCCTCCAGACAAGACGGCTCCTGCGCCTGATGTACATTCAGGCTCTCTTCCTTGCTCTCACATATGTTTTTGGCATATGGCTCGCCACCGTCGTGGGAACACAGATTTCAGTGATCCAGCCAGATGTAATCATACATGTTACCATGGCATCGACTTTTGCGAGTCTGACTGCGGCGATTGCATTTCTTGCGGCACTGCAACGCGAGAAAGTGATTGCGAGTTTGAACCTCGTGCTTTTCCTGGTTATGGTGCTAGCCGGATTCACAGGATTTTTACTCTTGGGCAACACTTCAAGCGCCAATCAGATCACCATTACGAGCTTTTCGATGATTGCGGCAATGGGAATCGGCATGCCTGCAACAGGCTACTCGATATCGAAGGCAACGAGAACGGTCAAAGCCAAAGCTCAAGGTGGGATGAAACCTTCATCGGTTACTGCGATGGCCTTGCTTACCTTAGTATCGTTGTCGTTGACAGTGATAGCTGGGGTCGCAACAAGGACAATTTCCCTGGCTACCGCGCTCACTTCACTCTATGCAACCGCAGTCGCAATTCATTTCGCATTTGCAGCAGTCACTGTCTCGCTAGTTCTTGGCGTGTTGGTGCTTTCGGTGCTCGAAGGATTATTCACAGGCTCCTCACCGCAATTCGTTCGGCAAAAAGTTGCATTCTCAATTTTAGGACTGGCTGCGGTATCACTAGCTGGTGGCGCTGGTATAGTTGCAGCCGGTGTGGTTGCAGTGAATAGTGCAGGAATCTCATACATTGTGTTAATGGCTGAAGTAGCTGTATTGGTTTATGCGTCTATGATTCTTTTGATAGCAGCTCCGATCAAATTTCATTTTCAATTTGTGAGGCGCGACTCCTCAGGAACGTCTGCGAAAAAGGGAAGTATATGATGACCGCGTCTATCTTGCTGCTGAAGACCAGCGCAAGATATCGCCGTAAGCTTTTGCTTCCGCGCCAGTCGAATATTAGGTGGTTTTCAGATCTAAATTCCGGCGCCCTATTTCACGGCTGTTTCGAGTTGCTAGTTCATTGACTCTCATTCTTTTTGCGACAGAATATCAAACTGCCTTTGCTGATGCGACTGCTGGAACTGAGACTCGCACGTTGTTAGACAACGCAACATTATCAACATCACTGCCATCATCGACCAACTCCACTGCCAATCGTAAAGCCAGGATTGTTGGCTCGGTGCTAGGGCTCATCGGTTCGGCAGCGATTTTGATACACAAGACAAGAGCGTGGAACTTCGCTTGACACTATATGCTCTACTTCTATTCCTGTTTCTCTTTTTTACAGCTTTCTGCTTTTTCCTTTTTGCTTTCTATCTCGCTTGGGGGGCCGATCATGGTGCCGGGTCTGATTCTCCTGGTCTAAGGGAGGGAAAGAGCGAATCTCCTATTGAGAATTAACTTACAAGATTATTCGAAGAGGGGGACCAACAATGACTCCCCGGATCTCAAGCCCATCTAGCACATTATGCAGAAACAATGATTCTTTATCATTCTAATGTGAAGCAAGGGGTTCCTGATCATCTGGGCGGTAGCCTCCTTGTCTTGCACCTTGAAGACAATACTCTTGTAAGTCTCGTGGTCCAGTTATACAGTTACGCACTTGTCTAGATTGCGCATCTCGAAGAACATCATGACTCCGCGAAAAATCTTGCGTTGCATCATATGATACGAAACGGATTCTGATCGAATTTTATCGACCAAAGTCGATTGTTATATGGAAGTGTCTTTCGGTTCCATCTCATGTATTCAAATCAATTTCCCGAAGAATTGTGCACTGAAGAGACCTCAAGTTCAAACCATAGTTCCCGGCGACCGCACCTCTCTTGCCTACGATTTTGGCAGCTGCGATTGAAAATGTTCCGTA
>JAKAPU010000144.1 GCA_021806865.1 archaeon | reverse complement strand
CAACGGCTCGGATTATCTTGGAACTCTGGCAAACACCCCGTTTTGGAATATCTCAACGGGAATAGTGATGCTTCTCGGGAGATACCTGCCGCTTGTGCTCATGCTCGCGCTGGCTGGATCGTTTACCTTGAAGGAACGCAAGGTGGCTGGTGGGGAGCCTATCAAAACGGAGGGTGTCACCTTCACGATCGTGCTTGTGATTATGATCTTTCTGCTTACTGCGTTGACTTTCTTCCCGTTTCTCGTGATAGGGCCGTTCTCCTCGTAGATTGGTGAATCTGATTTGATGACAGACAAGGCTTCCGATCCCCCAAAGAAGGGACAAAGACCTCTTGGGCGATTTCGTGGACTCGACTTCAGAGTCTTTCTAGACTCGTTAAGAAAACTCGATCCTGTCTATCTTGCAAAGAACAACGCGGTGATGTTCACTGTAGAGGTCGGGTTCATCGTAGTCTTGATCATCGGTCTCTTTCCAGGTCTATCATCTAGCCAATATGTCACCCAAGCTCCCAGTTTTTACTTCGAGGTCGCACTGATACTCATTCTCACCGTTTGGTTTTCAACATTCTCCGAGTCGCTCTCCGAAGCACAGGCGAAATCTAGCGTCGAATCATTGCGGCGTCTTGAAAGAGAAGTCACCGCAAGAAAAATTGAGGGCGGAAAAGAGATCGTGGTCACATCGTCTGCCCTAAACCAAGGCGATGAAGTGAACGTCCTTGCTGGAGAGATCATCCCAAGAGACGGAATAGTCACTCACGGAAAAGCGTACGTGGACGAATCAATGATGACGGGGGAATCCAATCCGGTTTTCAAGGAAAAGGGCGAGCACGTCATCGGCGGCACTCAAGTGGCAAGTGATAACCTAGTGATAGAGATAACGGCCGAGAGAGGTCGAAGCTTTCTCGACCAGATGATAGGCATGATCAAGGGAGCAAAGAGACCGAAGACCCAGAACGAGATAGCTCTCACAATTCTCCTTGCAGGCATGTCTCTAATCTTCATAATGGTGATCGGGTCTTTGCTTTTTCTTTCGAGCTTTCTTGGTTATCCTTCGGACATTGCGATGCTCGTAGCTCTTCTTGTGGCGCTGATGCCAACCACCATCGGTGGTCTTCTGCCTGCAATCGGCGTTGCGGGAATTACGAGGCTCGGAAGAGACAACATCATTGCAAAATCTGGAAAGGGAATAGAATCTGCTGGAGACTGCGACGTCTTGGTTTTGGACAAGACAGGAACAATCACGGAGGGCAGCAGAGGTGCGATTGAGTTCATACCGATGGTCGGATTCACCGAGGAGGATGTAGGCGAAGCGGCGTTCGTTGCGTCGTTCCACGACGGCACGCACGAGGGCAAGTCGATCATAGAACTCGCAGAGGAAAAGCAGTTCATCCCTCCCCTCGTAGAAAGTCTGCTCACCGCAAGGCCAATCGAGTTCAGTGCAGAGACGAGGTACTCTGGGATTGAATTTGTCAGGAAGAAAAAGACCACTGGTGGAGATACCAACTCGACCGGGTCGGAGGAAAAGAGTCTGATCCCGAGCGAGACGACCTCGCTTGCTCTAAGTCATGAGGGTTCCCCACAGAGAGTCCGGGACATATTGATTCATCTGGACGAATCGGGAGTAGAAGCAAAAGTCCTGAAGGGCTCTGTGGACACCATAGTCAAAATGGCCCCGAATGTGAACGAATCTGAGTTGAAATGGAAGGCACAGGAGATTTCAAGGACTGGAGGTACTCCGCTGGTCGTTGCGGTAAACGACACAGTGATCGGGCTTGTAGCACTGAAGGACAATTTGAAGCAGCACATAAAGGAAAAGCTGGATGAAGTAAGGTCCACCGGCCTCACGACCGTGATGATAACGGGTGACACCCAGCTCACTGCACGTGTTATTGCGAAGGAAGCTGGCGTCGATCAGGTCATGGCGGAAGCCAAACCAACGGACAAGTTAAACCGCGTCGAGGAAGAACAGGCGAGGGGCCACGTGATAGGTATGGTGGGCGACGGAACAAATGACGCGCCTGCGCTCGCAAAGGCCGACATCGGGCTTGCCATGAACAGCGGCACAGCGGCCGCAAAAGAAGCTGCTAACATGGTGGATCTGGACTCTGACCCTTCGAAGATTCTGCATCTTGTGAAGCTCGGAAAGCAGCTGCTCATGACACGCGGGGCGATCACAACCTTCAGCGTTGCAAATGACGCGGCGAAATACTTTGCAATCCTCCCTGCCATCTTCGCTACAACAGCTTCTGCCAGGATTCAGGAGTTGAACATAATGGGGCTCCACAATCCGCAGACCGCCATCCTTTCTACTCTAATCTTCAATGCGGTAGTAATCCCGATGTTGATTCCGCTCGCACTGAGAGGAGTGACATTCAAGGCAGAGTCGCCGCAGAAGACCTTCCTCAGGAACATGCTGATCTACGGGCTCGGCGGTGCAGCTCTTCCTTTCGTTGGAATCAAAGTGATAGACATCATACTCGCGACGGTGATTCATTGAATTGAACGAGTCGAAGACAAATCAAAGACAGAGCGTTCTTAGGTCTGCCCTGCGCATCTCCGTGCTGCTGCTCATAATCTTGGGAGTGTTGTACCCGCTGGCCCTTGTGGGATTAGGGCAGGTAGTGTTTCCCTACCAGTCCAACGGTAGCGTGCTGTTGCTGAACGGAAAGCCGGTAGGCTCGTCTCTGATCGCCCAGCAGCTTGATTCGCCGATGTTTTTCCACCCGCGCGCACCATACGAATCGGGCTCCGGGGTGGATCCGGACATCACGCCGATGATGGCCTACCTTCAGGCACCGGGAGTGAGCATAGCAACAGGAATTCCGCTCTTAAGCTTGAACTCTCTGATCACACAGCAGGTCGACAAAAACGAGGCAGACAACCTTTACGTATTCGCTCCGCCTTACGTCAATGTACTTGAACTCAATATTGCCCTGATAACGAGTTATCCTTCTGTTTACGCGAACTTCACAGTGAGGTAACAAGTCTTGGAAACACTAGTGGCTGTCTTTCTTGTGGCTCTTGTCATAGTCTCTGCGAGTCTGCTGTATTCGCTGGTTAAAGCAGAGAAGTGATGCACGCGAGTCTCATAAATGCTAATGTACCCTCGAAACCAAATTTTGTCTCATCGCAAAGAGCTGGCCGCAGCATGCACTCACTCGAATTGAAAAATGTAGACTCTGGTTACGACGGGTCACAAGTCCTGCACAAAATCAATTTCAAGCTGGACCAACCTTCGATTTACGTTGTACTCGGCCCAAACGGCGCTGGCAAGACGACCTTGTTTCGAACGATCAGCGGTATCCTACAGCCATACGCTGGCTCAGTCGAGCTTGACGGTGAGAGTCTTGTCAAGTCCAAAGAAGCAAGACACAGAATAAACTACCTCTCTCATTACAACGCCATTCCCGAAGAAATGACGGTCTCGACCGCGCTCAAATTCTACTCCGATATTGAAGGAGGGAACACGGAAGAAGTGATGCACCTGCTGAATTTGGAGGGCTTGAGAAACTCGAAGATTTCTGATCTGTCGCAGGGTCAAAAGAAGAGGGTGTCCATAGCCAAGGTCTTTCTCCGCGAGAGGGATCTTTACCTTTTGGACGAGCCCACGGCAAACCTCGATCCAGGCGTTTCTAAGGAAATCAGGGACATCCTGCTCAAGCTAAGTAAGGACAAGATCGTGCTCTACTCTTCGCACAACCTGTACGAGGCGCAAGACGTGGGCACATACCTCATTCTTATCAAGAACGGTTCTGTTTCATTCTTCGACAGAATATCCAACATCAGGTCAAAGGAGTACAGAATTGGAATTAGGGCGACGACAGACATTTCCAAGTTTGTGGACGCGCAGCTGAACGAAGCCGGCTACTATGTTCTCAGTGTTTCAACTCCGGAAGAGGCAGGAAGGATACTGAGAGAGCTTGTGAATAAGGGAGTGCTAGTCACGGAAATGAGGCAGCTCGATAACCCACTGCAAGACTTGTTTGACGGACAGTCGGAAGGAGCCTAGATCGAGAATCATGACAAGCGTTTCACCCGTTATGATAAGCAAGAGGAGTCTCTCGCTGAGCAAGACGTACGTGATATTGTCCTCCTTTCTTTCAGTCCTTGGAATCGTGTTTGCAAACACTGGCACGCTGATAACAGGTATTGGACAATCTGTAGCTACCAACGCAACTGCTCCAATTAGGGCAGGATCTCTGCTGCCGCTAATCTCAATTCCGATGCTTGTGTTTGCCACGCTATCGTTCACCACTCCTGTCTTGTTGCTGTACGTTTACGACAAGAATAACGGAGTGCTGGAATACTTCCTTTCTCTGGGCATGGATCAGGGAGACGTGTTCAGAAGCTACCTGAAGGCGGCGCTCTTGCTCTGCGGGATCATGGTTGTGGCACAGATAGCAGTTAACTCACTTGCAGGAATAATTCTTGGAACTTCCCTCCAGGTGCTGGCCGAGATTTCTGCGCTGACACCGGTGATTGCCTTTCCAGTGATCTCATTTGTAGTAGTGATCATGATGGCTTTCAGCTCGCTGCAAAAGCAGAGGGTGGGCTCGAACCAACCTCTGGGAATTGCTATCGGAGTGTTTCTCGTGATGCCTGCCTACATTCTTCCTTTCGCATTTCCTTCATTGGCGGTGTACGTTGATTTGACGGTAGCAGCTGTGATAATCGTCCTAGCGATGAGCATGTTCGCACTCTCTAGTAGGCTGATCAGGCGAGAGAAACTTCTGCCCTAGTTTTCATGCAAGATTGCCGAATGGAAAGTCTGATCCCAAAGTCAACTTGAGTGGCGCTTGCAACTGTCTAGCCAAAGATGGAACTACTCTTATCAGCTGAGAAAGCGAACTTGCCATTTGACGATTGAGAATTAGAAACTTTTCGCTGAAGGATTACGATGAAGTAGTTTCTTTGTGGAAGGAGTGCAAGCTTGAGATAAGAGCTGGCGACACAATCAAAGAAATCAAGACAAAGATTTTGAGAGATCCAGAACTCTTCCTCGTGGCCATAGAAGACGGCAAAATCATAGGCGCAGTAATGGGGGCTTGGGATGGACCACGAGATTGGATCTACCATCTTGGGGTTCTTCCTTCGTATCAAAGGACGGGAGTCGCATCGAAACTTGTCGAGGAAGTCGAAAAAAGAATGAGGAAGAAAGGCGTGGTGAAAGTGAACGCCCTTGTTCTACGAATGGAATAGTAAATCTCTCAAATTCTTCAAGAAGATGGGATACGAGGCAGACCGAAGCACCATATTCCACGGCAAACATCTGAGACAAGATAGCGCGTAAGCAACAGACCTTTGTGATGCCTATGAGAAGTGATGTCCCGAGAGGGTTATCGAAAGTAATATCAAGCGATCGCCCTATTTATGAAAAAGTCGTTGCTCCTTGAAGAAAAAGAATCTAGCAGGGCCAGACTACTATCGTAAACTTTTTGCCTACAATAGAAATGTCTTGAACTCGTATCTCAAGGCAATAAGCAAGCTTCCCTGGAAGACAGCTTCAAAGAACATGGAATCTTCACACAACTCGATCAAGAACACCTTCGTTCACATTCTTACTGTTTACAATGGATGGTTGAACTACAATGTGTACGGAAGGTCTTCAGAGATACCGCACGAGACAGAGCACAACCCGGACAACTACAGTTCAGCACAGGATATTCGAAAATTCATGAGCAAGGTATGGAAGGGTGTCGATAAATTGATGGCCAACCTTGACGACGAACTTCTTGCAAAGAAAATCAAAGCGCCCTGGATGCCCCGCAGTCATGCCCTTGGTGATGTTCTGATGCAGGTCTCACTGGAGCAGGCTCATCACATCGGTGAGATAATCGCTCTCTTCTGGCAGATGGACATTGAGCCTCCAGAGATGACCTGGATAATGAACACACGCAGCTTCAAGTGATGTGAGAATAGAGAAGCTCTTTGGGAAAGATTGTCGGAATCGCTGGAGTGTTCATACTTTCAAACAACCCGAGAAAGCTCGGAAAGTGGTACAGAGGAGAATTGGGTTAGAGCTTAAAGTACGTAGGGATAACATCCTCTTCTATCCATTTTCTTACTCTCTAGCAAACATGGCATTTTGAATTTTTGAACCGTTTTAACCCGATTGTCGCAGAACTAACGACATATCGAAGATTAGAGCATGCAGGAGTGCCTTGAGAGCTATTTCGAAAGTCGATATATGAAATACATAACTAAGTGACGCCTTCTAACGACGCGGTATGGCTATTCGCAGTAGCACTGGTCTCTTAGTTATGGTAATTCTTGTTGCTTCGACATTTTCATTTTTACCTACGGTTGCAGCGTACTCACCCTCTTCCACCGTTCAATCACATCCCAATTGGAGTATCGGATTCAACAACGGGAAAGGCGGTCACGGTGGAGGCGGCTTCACCTGTCCTACAATTTCTGGCGCAGACCAATCTGTTTGCAGTACAAACTGGTCTGGATATGTGGACACAGGTTCTGCTGGAACAGTGACATATGTTTCGGGTTCTTGGACGGTACCAACCCTTCAATGTCCTTCAAGCGGAACAACTTATGTAGCAATATGGGTTGGAATTGATGGCTACACCTCTACCACAGTTGAGCAAACCGGGGTTCTCGGAGAATGCAGCAGCGGTACAACAACTTACTCAGCATGGTATGAATTCTATCCTGCCGCTATGGTAACTATCAGCGGCATCAAAGTGTCTCCAAATGATGGTTTCACCGCGTCTGTCACAGCAAATGGAGGCGGTAGTTTCTCAATTACAATCACTGATACGACAACAGGATCAACAAACACTACAACTGGAACAGTTTCAGGTGCTCAGCAGAGCTCGGCAGAATGGATACTAGAAAGGCCAGCGTTGTGTAGGGTGGCTCATTGCACTCTATCGACCCTTGCCAACTTTGGCAACCCTGAACCATTCACTTCAGCTTCTGCGACAGTCGGCGGAAAAACAGGAGCGATTAGTGCGTTCAGTGACGTTGCGGTAACAATGGTTGGGGGTAGCAGCGGTCCAATCCTCGCTTTGCCTTCTCCACTAAGTGGCGGCACAAGCTTCACGATCGCCTACCAATAGGCAGAATACAACATCCGCACTCAAGAGAGAAAATAGCGGGTCTCTCTTCTTTTCTTTTTTCCTTATATCGCCGATG
>JAKAPU010000143.1 GCA_021806865.1 archaeon | reverse complement strand
AAAGAAGAATACTCGCGGCGGCTTTCAAGGAATTCATCAAGAGAGGCTATCACAAGACTAACCTGGATGATGTCGCCAAGTCGCTGAAAATAGCTAGAGGAACAATCTATCTATATTTCAGATCAAAGAGGGAAATCTTCGAAACTCTCTCAGAATTGCAGTTGAGTTATCTAAGGGAGCTGCTGGAACGCCACGACTGGACATCAGGCGATATCGCAGCAACTGCCAAGGCCTTCTACTTGGAGTCCAAGGAGGGACTGCCTCAGAACAACGAGCGCATGGCGATCGAATTGCTCGCAGAGTCTACCAGAAGCAAGGAGCTAAAGCGTCAAAGGCTTTTGGAATTCAGAAAAATGCAGGAGATAATCGTTGAGGTCTTCCAGTCTCAAGTGAGAGAAGGAATCACAACAACGGAGATCAGGGAAGTCGCCCTTGGTTCCATTGCACTATACAACGGATTACAGATACTCAAGGCGCTGGGTTACAGTGATGAAGAGCTTCAAAATTCATGGGCCAGGATTCTCTCCCTAATGTTGAGCGATGGATTCCGCGATTTCAGAAAGATTCCTGCTGTCAACAAAGTGAACCTGATTCAACACACTCGGTGAACAAACACCCGCTTTCCATTTGAGGAAGATCGACATTGCTCGCAAGCAAACCTAATGCATTCGCAAGGCTAGGCTCACTGATAGTCAAGAGGAAATATCTCGTAATCGCAGTTTGGATAGTTGCTTTGCTCGTAGCGCTACCAGCGACGATCAACGCAGCCAAGTCCACTTCACTGCAACAAGGAACTGCATCTGGAACCAATCTGGAATCGGTCATAGCCGGCAACATAATCAGCGCCCAATTCCCCAGCTCGGTTCCAAACAGCTCGTTACTTGTCGTTGTGTCTGGCAACAACGTATCGTCTCTGCAAACTCAGAAATTCTTGTCCGATGTGGTCTCGCAGATAAAATCAAACTCGACGATTCACGGGCTACAGAACACGACCACCGTATACTCGGTCCTCTACTCTTTGATAAATGGCACAAACAGCGGTGCTTTCAGCACATACAATGCCGCAAACAAAACTTCAAGACTCATTTACGGCGTGCCAGCATTTTACCTTGGTGTATGGCAAGGGGCATTCAATTCGACGCATAGTGTTGACCAGGCAAACGCGATCGCGTATCACACAGTATCTGCAAATCTCTCTGCCGCTAACGAGACGGCTTACAATCTTTACTCTTCCCACGTATTGAACTACTTCAATGAATCTTGGAGCAGCAGCTTTCAAAACCCCGCACTTGCAAATTATACATTCCTCGAGCGAGCAACCTACGCTGCAAACATATCGAGCCTCCAGTATGTGGACAACTACATGAAAAGCTCACGAAGCTTCGGAACGGGCTTGATCAATTCGCTCACATTGGGCGACTACTTGACGTACTCAAGTTCAAAGATTAACTCAACCTTTGCCAACTTTGCAGTGAAATTTGTTTCAAATCAAAGTGGTTTTTCAATCGTATTCGTCAACGCGACGTACTCATTAGGGCAACACTATGACAATTCCTCGCTTGATAAACTAGCCGGCAACATCGTCTGGAATCCCAATTTGTACCAGCCTGGCAACGAGATCAAATCTTTGATAGACTCTTTCGTTTCGCCCTCTCGGAACACGACTCTGATTTCTCTTGGTCTGAACCGATCGTCGGATTCAAACCTTCTCGCTATACGTTCTACTATACACTCGGTGCTTTCAACCGGGAATTATCCTCGAATTTCCTCAGCTCTTGTAACTGGAAGTGACGCGATAAACTACGACTTTTCGGGTTCGACGCAAAACGACCTTGCTGTTATACTTCCAGTTACAATTATCCTTCTGATTGTTGCAACTGGTCTCTTCTTTAGATCCGTACTGACTCCGTTCATGACGCTAGGGACAATAGGCCTTGCACTTGGAATAGCGGAATCGTTCATCGTGGTGGTCAACACTTTTGTCAGCAAGGTAGATTTCACAATACCGACAATTCTTGACACAGTTCTCATAGGCGTAGGTACAGACTACAGCGTTTTCATAATAGCAAGATTCAGAGAAGAGCGCGTCAAGGGGTTGAATGTTTCTGACGCGATTGTGAAATCTATCACCTGGGCCGGAGAAAGTATAGCTACCAGCGGAGCTACCGTGATCATTTCGTTTCTTTCGTTGTCTTTCACGTCAATTGTGTTTTTGCGAACAATGGGTCTGATCGTGGGTCTGGGAGTGCTAGTTGCACTTTCAGTTGCTCTGACTCTGGTGCCCGCGATACTCGCGATTGCCGGCGGCAGGACTTTTTGGCCAAACTCAGGCAAGAGATTCGTAAACTACGCTGCGTCAGTAATCGCAAAACTGGAAAAGAAGACGGGATATTTCTCGAGGAGCGGCAAGTTTTCCGTAAAGAATGCGAAGGTTCTGATTCTGATCGCGGTGCTTGTTACACTCCCTGCACTATACGTCTATGTCAACACCGTTCCCACATACGATTTTCTTGCTGGAGCGCCGGCAAATCTCCCATCGATTGCAGCGTCCAACCAACTGACTTCAGCATTTGGCGGAGGTCGAATAAATCCGACGTATGTTGTAGTGACTTTCTCAGAGCCACTGTGGAATGGGAGCAAGTTCAACACTTCCGAAATGGGTCTGCTCCAGAACATGTCTTCGTATCTTGTTTCCAACAAGGACATTTTGAATGTCACAGGGCCGACCATGCCATTTGGGGTACCTGTCGCATACGATAATCTTTCTCGATCGGTCGTCTCTGATAACCGAACCCTTTCGTCAGTACTCCAAAACATAGGGAAGGATAACAAAACGGCTCTAATAACAGTGAACTTTAGAATCGATCCTTATTCGACGAAAGCCATCAACGATGCTCAAACGATTAGAACCTACCTCCACCAGAATTTCAATTCGACTGGTGTCACAGGAATATACCTTGGCGGAGCAGCCGGAGGAATACTTGATACACGAAATGAAGTTGGCGGGCAGTTCAACTCGGTCCTTCCAATCGTCGCAATAGGCGTGGCATTGGTGCTGCTAGTTGTGCTGGGCTCTCTCTTTTTGCCGCTCTTTGCGGTTGTTTCAGTTCTGATGAGTATAGTCTGGACGCTCGCTCTTACAAAGCTTGTATTCCAGACTTTCTTCAACTACGGGCTACTATTCATCACGCCGCTGTTCTTGTTCGTGACATTGCTTGGGCTAGGGATGGATTACAACATTTTCATTTTGACCAGAATCAGAGAAGAAGCGGCAAAAGGTCAGAAACTCAATGACGCAATAGTTCACGCAATTGAACAAACCGGTGGAATAATCACTGCGGCAGCGATAATTCTTGCAGGATCGCTGGGAGCACTCTTCCTGTCTAACGACCTGCTTCTGAAAGAGATAGGTTTTGCATTTTCGTTCTCGATACTTGTTGATGCCCTGGTTGTCAGAACTTATCTTGTACCAGCCGTCATGTCTTCGCTAGGTAGATGGAACTGGTACAATCCAATTCCGTTCTTGAAGAGATCACGAAGCTTGTTTGAGAAGCGCGACTGATCCGTCGCTCGAAAGAAATCTTTTATCCGACAAATATCCTGCTTTTGAGTCGAGACTCAAGTTGAGTCAACAAACTATTCCTGTTTCAAAGGCGCCCCCACTTGGCGAAGGTAAGGAGGGTTGGTTGGTCAGCCCGAAATTCAACTGTGTTCGCTGTGGCTCTTCCTTCAAGAGTAGGGTTGAACTAATTCGCCATTACGACAGCACTAGGCATGACAAGTACTCAGCCTTCAAATCTTGAGTACAAACCCGCCACTTCGCCCAGTCCTCCCAATGTCAGTGAATTTCGCTTAAACTACACCAGCTGGCCTAGCAAGCATTTTGCATGAGTTTGTACTTACTTCAAGTTCTCTATGCGTCTTCATGTGTTTCTCAAGAAGATCGCGGTTCTCGAATGCCTGATAGCAAATCGGACAAAAATACGCCCTGCTCGGGATGGACGTTCCTTTATCTGCTTGTTCACCAGTTCGATCTGGCTTCATTGCAATCTGCTAATGAAAGCATTGTTGGATTTATTCCTTTTCAACTCGTATCGCTAGTTCGACTGAGCAACTATTTTCGATTGTTGCGTAATCGAACGATTCCAATAGCGAATACTCTATATGGCGATCTTCTGTCGACGATCACCGTGTAACCTTGCTTCCGCCAATCGAGGAATTGAAGAGAAGAAGAATGAAGCTGGGCTTGAGCCAACGAAAATTTGCATCCTATCTCGGCCTCAGCCAGTCCACAATCACAAAAATAGAGAATAGAAAACTGAGCCCCAGCTACGAATTGGTTCGAAGGGCCTACGAGATACTTGATTCGTTTGGAAGTCCTCAAATTGGCTTGGTCGGAGACATCGCAACAAAGAAAGTGGTCAGCCTGCAAGACGACGATTTGATTTCTAAAGCAGTGCAAATTCTACAACAACACGGCTTCAAGCAGCTTCCTGTGAGAAACAAAGATAATCATTGGGTTGGCAGTGTCTCTGAGCGTAGCATATCAAATCGTCTGCTGAAGGTGAGTAATCCAAAGCTCCTTCTGGCAAAAGAAGTCTCTGAAGTAATGGATGAAGGTTTTCCGATGGTCGCGGAGGATACTCCGATTTCGGTTGCAATTCCGCTCTTGCAGCACTTCCAAGCCATACTGACTACGAAGAAGGGTCAAGTTATGGGAATCGTGACCAACGCGGATCTCGTGAACATGCTCTCTTCAGATCGCACTCGCTGACGAGAAAACAATCGCAGGTTTAATGCTGATGTAGGTTCTGTGTAGTCTTCGGTTGATGTGGTCTAAAGAGATTTACACTGTTAATTCGAGATCTCCTCTCTCTCTGAAGGGATGTTTGTATGAGATCATGATGGTCGATCATAAGACGGTAGAAAGAAGCCAATCAGAATTATCATTAGGAACTCCCTTGTACAACGCAATTGATGAAGGATATCTCCTTCTTCGCAAACTTAAATACAAGCAAATTACTGTAATATTACGGTAACTCACGGAAGAAACGGTGCTATTCTTTAGTGCTTGCGAGGAAGTCCATCAAACAAAGCTACTCTCCCTCTCCTGAAGTACTAGAGTTGATGAACGAATTCAGGCAGATGACTAACGATGCGATCAAGATTGGAATTGCTAGCGATGTTTCCGTTCTCAAGAGGCTATCAAAGCTTTGTTACAAGGAGCTCAACGGTTTCAGAAAGGTACCAACTTACTATAAACTATGTGCAATCTCAAAAGCTTCCGGGATAATATCTGCCAGGAACAAGTCACTCAAACGAAACCGCGTCACAAAAGATCCATACGTTACAAAGCCCTGCCTTGTCTCCTGCTACGGCTTCAAAATCATCAATGGAAAGCTTCGGATTTCACTCAGCAAGAGAATGTTCGAATTCATTCCACTAAACAAGCGCACTCTCAAAGTACTAGAAGACAAATCACTAAGTGTCAGATCATTCACCTTGACGCAAACATCTCTATCTCTTTGTATCGTAAAGGAAGTACCTGAAATCCAAGCAATTACTTCAGCCATAGGTGTTGATCGAAACCTTCGCAATCTCACCGTGGGCAACAAGTCGAAAGTAACGTACTACGACTTGAGGAAAGTAGTGGAAATAGGAGAAACTACAAGAGATATAATCGCTTCATTCAAGAGAAACGACCATCGAATCAGAAAAGCACTTGCATCAAGATACGGCAAACGAAAGAAGGAGCGAGTTAAGAATCTTGTGAACAAAATTTCAAAAGATGTCGTGAGTACACGAGTGGAGAACAAAGAAGCTGTTATCTTCGAAAATATCACACACATCCGATCGATGTACCAGAAGGGGAATGGACAGGGCAACGATAAGAGAAGGCAGCTGAACAACAACTGGCCTTTCGCAGAGATCAAAAGACAGATCGAGTACAAGGCTGTATGGGCTGGAATTCCGGTAGTTCACTTGACAAAATCTGAGACCAGAGGTACCAGTTCGAACTGCTACATATGCGGGGAGAGACTCCAAAGTAGCAGGGAAAAGAAAAGACAGCTCTGGTGTAAGAAGTGTGAGAGATGGTTTGACAGAGATCTAGTAGCTGTCATGAACATCTCTTCCAAAGGGTGGGTGAGGTTCGCCCATTCTCAAGGCATCGGAAGTGAAGCGATGAAGGGGAACCCGACGACTACGGTAATCCTTCGAGTCGATCCGATGAAGTTGTAATCTATGGTGAGTAGGAAGTGAGAATCTCATTTTCGTCCACTAACCGAAGATTACACAGAACCCTGATATATCTCAAACGAAGAGAATACATGGAAAAGCAGACGATGTTTCGCGCAGCTTGCTGGGGCTGGTTTTAGGCATGTCACAAGCATTCAAGCCAAAACTGTATTTGAAACCAGACAGTGTGGAGAAAGCCTCCAATTTGTTGAAGGAACACGGCGAGCGCGCGAGAGTGATCGCGGGAGGAACCGGCATATACGAAGTTGCTCACAGGGGGTTACTTTCGGATGTGGACGCTCTGATAGATATCAGTGGCTTGAATCTTTCTTACATCAGAACCGAGCAAGGGGCAATGCGCATTGGTGCATGCACGACCATGACCTCCATGACAAATTCGAAGGAGCTCCACTCCAGAAAAGAGCTTGCAATAATCTTGGATGCTCTCCAAGCAATTCAGCCATTGCAGGTGAAGAACGTAGCAACCATAGCGGGAGCGATCTGCACTGCTCTACCGTTCTTTGATCTTCCTGTCGCACTAATGGCAGCTGACGCTTCCGTATTGGTGGCGCCCACTGGAAGACGAGTAAAAGTATCCGATTTCATTCAGGGATATTTTGCTGTCGACCTGAATCCTGGCGAATTCTTGCGGGATGTTGAGATTCCAATTGCAGACAAGGAACTGGCAGGGAGTGCATTCCAAAAGTTCTCCGTAACTGGAGACGACTGGGCCCTAGTAAACTGCGGAGTGTCTTTGACAGTGAAAAGTTCCGGTGAGATAGCCAAAGTTTCTGTCGCGTACGGTGGGGGAGTGGGAGAGAGACCTAAGAGAGTTACCAAGCTGGAAAATCTACTCATCGGCGCGCGAGTAGATGATGAAGCAACGATTCGCTCAATTTTCGACGGTAATGTGGCTTCGGAAGTTGAAATGATATCGGATATTCGAGCATCCTCGGATTATAGGATCCGCCTCGCCAAGGTTCTTG
>JAKAPU010000142.1 GCA_021806865.1 archaeon | reverse complement strand
CGTGGATCAATCGATTCCGAAAACTCCTGGTAAGATTTGAAAAGAAAGCGGAGAACTATCTTGGATTGATTCAATTAGCCTGCTGCCTTACGGTCTACAGAAGAACAATTTTGGGATAGGCCCTAAGTGAAAAGACAAAGCTGAGTAAAGTGCAATTGATTTCGAAAGATATCAGGAGACTCAGTCTGACGTTATTCATGCATTTTCCTGTGATACATTACGCGTTGCCTGAAGCTTCCGCTGTCCGCGTCCTTTATCTCAAGGCCGCACGTTGGGCATCTCCATCGCGAGAGTGGATTCTTTTCCGACAAGGTCGCTGTCCAAGAGGTTGGACGAACACCGAATTATATGTTACGCGTCGAATCATCCATAAAGGCAATATTTTGTTCTAACCACATGCTTCAAGCAGCGATTTTCGCAACATGGCGCCTCATGCAGTCTTGTGGTTCTGCTTCGCGAGAGGCGAATTCGATGCAGATTCCATATTATCAAACATGAAAATTGTCTCGGATTTTATAAGGCAGCTCGAGCTAACCAACACGATTGGAAGGCCTCGAAATTGCCCGAAAGTAGAAAGCAAAAGAAACTTGCCAAGCCAGGCCCCATTGTACCCTGGACACCTGAGGACTATGCTCGCGAGATTGACAGAGCGTTTGCAGATTTTGAAAGAAGATTTGACAGATCGTGGTTTGCACCGTTAGTTGGAAGCTGGCGGTTTCCTCACTGGAGAGCCGCAGAACTTCCTGACACAAGGCGGGTGTCGACTGACCTAATCGACACAGGCACAGACTATCGAGTGTGCGCAGAGGTTCCGGGAATTCCAAAGGAGAAGTTAAACGTCGTGGTTACACCAAAAGACATCAGCATAGAAGGAGTTGCTCAAACCAGCATCGATGAAAGTAAGGAGGGCTTCGTACACAGAGAGAGGGCGTATTCCAAGATCAAGAGCCATCTTTTCTTTCCCGAGGAAGTGATAGCGGACAAGGCAGAAGCGACAGTGAAGGAAGGAATCCTGGAAGTGAGAATTCCGAAAAAGACGCCGACCGAATCGAAGACTCACAAGGTCGAAATCAAGTAAGAGATCAAAGGATATCTGTTATACAATTGGAGTCAGGATAGGGAGCAATGGATTTTTGTCGTGCTCCAAAACATGCGCAACAGTGCTTGGCTTTTGTCCCATGACGACCACCGATCTGTCTCTCACGAACATTTTAGCATAGTGCGCGCTCAGAGCCAGAACTCGTGAGCGTACTGTAGAATCATCTTGCATCAGGATCAACAGCACGTCATTTGGCTCCTGCTGGATCTTGGTGACTCTATCTGCTATCCTTGATAATACCGAATCTATGTCTCTGGCGTACAGGTTCTCAAAAAGGCTGACTGATTCGATCAGCATGACTCCTCCGTCCACCGAGTGATTTCGTACTTGTTGCATTGCAGCATCAATCTCATCTGAGGATTTCTTGATCTCATTTGGGAGTAACGAAAATAGTGGCATGCTCTCATCCTTGACGATCTTACTAGTGGCCAGTCTAAACCTTTGAGAGAAGGATTCAGAACTCACAAATGGTTTCACCAACGAGAATATCTGGTTGACGCTAGCCCCGGGAAGTGGTATCATGACAACGCCGCGCCCTCGGTTTAGGGCATTAATTGTAGCAGCGAGGTTTATCGTTCGTATTGCAGAGTAAGGAACATTTTCATCATACTCTATAGCGAAAGAACTTCCTTTTGGTATTCCTCCCAAAAGGTTGTCCAAGGGGGCAGAGCCGAATGAATAGCTCTCTCCGTTTGCTGCATCTTCTCTCGGTGGGAATTTCATCGTGTTCGAGTAGTCGGGAATGGCATATGGGACAAAATGCTTGAACTTTCCACCTTCAAGGGTGTAAAGGTATTTGTGCTGTTCGATCATTGTTCCCCTCAGTTTCTGTATTTCAACTTCTCTGAAATTCTGCTGTATTCCTCAAAACGGTCTAACTCGATGATGCCGTCGACAAGATAATCCATAGTCGTTTTGTCTGGCTCTTCGCTCACAAAGACTAACCTGAAATTAGAACCATCCGCAAGTGAGATGAGCGTCTTCTCCGCTTTGAGTCTCTCTGCCGTCGACTATTTCCTTTGCTAGGCCGTCCCAGGTGTCAAGTACAATGACGCGGATCGTCTTTTCTTTTTGCACTTCCAGTACTTCTTGGATGACCTTTGAGGCGGAACTCAGACGAAGATACCTGAAATCTGAAAGCTTCAATCCTTTTTTCGTCCAGGGAATCTCACTTGCAATTTTTTCGCCTGATTCTCTAGATGAAATGTAGACGCCGTTGTTTTCTCCAAAGTACTTCAAAAGCTGCAAAGCAAGAGTAGTCTTGCCAGCACCGGGAGCCCCCTTGATCAGAAGAGTGTGTCCCTTTAGATGCAGGAATCTAGCAATCCCGTAAGATCCCTGGCCAGAAATTCTTTTATCGAATTTTGACTGACATTTTTGATCCTTCGATTTGTCGTCTTGCTCAATTCTCTACTCTATTCCATGGTTGCTCGTTTGTCTCGCTTATGGCTGTTCGCATAAATCTTTCGTGCAAGCTTGACGTATTGGTCGAAGCTGTACCCTGGCCTGCTTCAACGGGACTCCGAGCTCGTTGAAGAGCTCTTGAAGTATCACCTGCTCAATCGCTTCTGATCCGACATGAAACATGTCATAGAGTCCAGAATGGAATTTCCTAGAGTCGAATGTATGCTCATCCAGTTTAAGATAATATTTTGTTGCAATTAGCCCGCTGGTCCCCATGACATCCTTCAGTGCCGCAATTACTCTCGAGTACAGCAAGCGCTCAAACTCTTTGCCAAGATCGTTTCCTAGGGCAGTCACACGCAGGTGGCTCCTGTGCACGGATTGAATGTCGAAAGTTCTCAAGAGATATACGTGTTTACAACATACATTCTTCTCCTTTAGGCCAAAGCCAGTCAGGATCATAGAAAACGTCTCGACATTTAGAGGAGCGAATCTTGTATGAGTTGATTCTTGACTTACAGCAAAGTGTAAATCCCGACCTACCAAATTCAGGCGCACCACATCTTGCTCAAAATTAAAATGAATTCCTGGTTCAAGCCTTCATGGCTTGGAGGAGACGCCTACCAAAGTCTGAAGCGGGCCCGAGTTGAATACGAGACAGGCAAGGGATTCCGATTCACCTCTGCAACTGATGTCCGTAGGGCCGTCACAGTATTGGAAGAAGCTCTCAAAGAAAAGGTCGAGGTTGAGGGTTTTGGTAAGGGGAAACCATGCTTCATATGTGGTAAGCCCTTAGACGAGAAGGAAGGCGAACTCCGCACGATCTGCGATGAATGTTTGAACAATGATGATGCATACTCGCTATACATCTTGAAATTTCAAGAGTTGATGGATGCAGTATAACAATAGATTCTCTTTCTTCAATTGGAGAAGCTCAGCAGAGATAGCGATTGCAGTTATTCAGTGCCATGCACGGTCCTGCGCTCTTCCTCTACTTGACCTTCTTCGATTTGAGTGCAGAAAGATCTACCCCTTCCTTCTCAAGAAGAAGCTTCTTCCTTTCAACCCCGAGCCCGTAGCCTCCAAATCCACCATTCTTAGGTACTACTCTGTGGCAGGGCACCACCAGCGGAACAGGGTTCGCAGCGCAAGCATTTGCAACTGCACGTGTGGCTTTAGGTAATCCTATCCTTTCGGCAATTTCGCTGTAAGATTTCACACTTCCATAGGGAATAGCTCGAAGCTCCTTCCAGACCCTCGATTGGAACGCTGTTGCTTGAAGATCTAGTGGCAGGCTCGAATTTTCGAGGTCTGTTCCCTCGGTCAGGTACTCCATTATCTTCTCAAGAGCCACAGAAAGTTTGCTATTCTCACTGCCTGAACTGAATCTGAACTTTGCTTTTGGGTACTCAGATCTCAGGAAGGAAAGAAGTTTCTGACTTGAGTCATCCAAGCTCACAAAACAGACACCTCTCTCCGTTGCTGCAACGAGCAATTTCCCAAGCGGACAGTCAGTTATTGCATAGTCAATCTCTAATCCTTCTCCACCGCTCCTGTATTTTGAAGGACTCATTCCGAGCTTTTCGTTAGGTCGAAAGTACAGCCACCCTGTTGTCTTGTAACCTGCTCCATAGGTAGATCTTCTAACAGAATCTCCGGAGCGCAGTGACATTTTGAGACGGCCCAATCTCACAGCCTCTGCATACTCACGCGGTGTTACGCCGGTGACTCTTTTGAATATTCTCTGGAGGTGAAACGGGCTCAGACCTGATTCGCTACTTAGTTTTGCAAGAGTGAGGCTCTGTTGGAAATTCTCGGTAATGTACTCACAAAGTCGCTGGATAACAAGAGTCTGTGATGCCTCCTGACCTGCATCGTCCGGCTTGCAGCGAGCACACGGTCTAAAGCCAGCCTCTCTTGCGCTTGTCGAATTTAGGAAGAATGCTACAAGCTTTGCACTCTTTGGCTTGCGCGAGGCGCAAGTTGGGCGACAGTAGATCTTTGTAGAATTCACTCCATAGACAAAGGAAGAATGGTAATGAGGATCTCGCGTCTTTACTGCATTCCAAAGTTCTACATTGCTACCTAGTTTCTCCGTCATTGACTCTCCTTCACTAAGCTTCGGGAAACTGTCGGCATTCAAAGTGCTCAAGTGCTTTCCGAAGGATTTGGCGAACGGAGGATAATAATGCGTTGTCTTTCGATCTTGCTCTCAAACTCACTTTGGAAAGTAGCAATCATTAACCAGCTCATTTTTTGTGCAGCCAACGATGGTGGAAGATTACGTTTAACAAAAGCAAATGCTATTCGACAGATACCCCCATGAGCTTCCGGTAATACTCGATCCGTCCTTGTCGATAACTCGCGGCTGCATCACAAAGGAAATCAACCTGAGAGGCAAATCCGGGTTCGCATTCTACACGAATCTGGATTAGAGCTTTTCTTGAAGTGCGGTAAAGTGCATTGAAAATGAGTTACTCAATCAGGGCATTCAATTGATAACATGTGGTGTCTCGGCGCATGTCAAGGTGATACAAAAAATCGAACGTAATGGGATGTAAGGAAAAGAGATTCCATGAAATCGGCGTTTAGCTCTGGAAAGCACTACTTCCAACTAGATGGAAAACGGTTCAGGTGCAAGTACGCTGAGAATTCGATACTAAGCCATAGAACACTCTGTATACGCCGACAGGCTAGTATTTTCCATCTTCGTAGTAAGGAGTGATGTCCGCGTCAGGCGCGAAGGCTTCCAGCATGACCATCTTGCTCTTTCCCACATTTTTCATCCAGTGCCAGTCACCAGGAGCCAAGTATACCATCGTCTCTTTCCCAATCCTTTCCATCTTACCGTTGACGTGCATCTCGCAATCCCCCTCAATTATGTAGATGAAGCTCTCGCTCTTGTGGTGGTGGTTCTTGTTTTGTGCATTTGGCGCGTACGTCACTACATCAGCAGCGAGATGCCTTGATCCCGTCTGTGTCTTTCCCACAAGAAACACTCGATCCCTCCCGTCTCCAAGATTCGAAATGGGCTCCTCATCTTTATGAAGTATGACCGCCATACCAAAAATCTCGACAACGACGGTTTCTAATTAGGCTTATCTTGAGTGAACAAAGAAGAAACACTCGATGAACAGAGTCTGATATTTTCCACTTCCGCGAGGACACATGTCCGCATCACACATCGTGAGCTTCATTTTTCATATCGAACAAGAGAGGAGGGTACCCCCTGGGAGGGGGTTGACTGTGTCTGTCGATAGTTACCAAGAAGTAACTACACTCGACAAACAACGAGAATGAGAGAGGGTACCCCCTAGAGGGGGTCATACTAACTGACTATGACAAAGGACTCGCACGAATGAAGTCTATAACATCGAACATTGTAGTTCGAGCTGGTTTATTCGTGCTTTATATACAGAAATTTTTTTCTCAGTATCTCGCAGGCGCGATCTCTTTCACGGCACAGCTTGTTTTGAGCTTTGAAAGATCAAAACATTGTGTTTCAAGCTCTGTATCTTGCCACGAGCTTGATTCGGCCTTCGAATTTACGAAGGACTTGAAAAGAAGTACACGCCCTAACACGGAGTCAGGGCAGATACGACGACAGACCAGAAGTTCTACATCAGCCAGAATACATTCCCGTCGAGATCTTTGAACATTGCATACGTGCCCCAGCCGTCGTCTCTGGGCTTTACTGTGAATTTAACACCTTTTCCGGCAAGTTCCTTGTAGGTCTCTTGAACGTCGTCTGTACTAAATAGTATTCCAGTGTTTCCCTTCTCAAGTGGCTTTGTCTTACAAAGATGTAAAACAAATCCCCGCTGATTCTTTGGCGCAACAGTGACCCAGTGTCCTTCCTTTGATTTGATCTCCAGTCCAAGTTTCGACTTGTACCATTGAGCTGCTTTTTTCTCGTCCCTCACAACCACGGCCGCAGAAGATATGCTCTTGATCATATCCATCACTTGATACTATGCCTAACAGGCATATCTCCTTGTCGGTTACTGGAGGTGACGCTCGCCATATCCCGTGTACAGCTGCCTCGGTCTCGATATCTTTTGCTCCGAATCGAGCAACATTTCCTGCCACTGAGCCAGCCAGCCGGACATTCTGGGTATGGCAAATAGAACCGGGAAAATGTCCGTCGGAAATCCCATGGCCTGGTAGATCAATCCCGAGTAGAAATCGACGTTCGGGTAAAGTTTCCTCTTGATGAAATATTCGTCAGACAGTGCTACCTTCTCAAGCTCCAAGGCTATGTCGAGTAGCGGGTTCCTTCCCGTTACTGCAAACACTCCGTCTGCGAGTTTTTTGATTATCTTTGCCCGCGGATCGTAGTTCTTGTAGACCCGGTGCCCGAATCCCATCAAGAGCCTTTTGCCCTCCTTGACCTGTGCGATAGTCTCAGGAACCTTGTCTTTGGATCCGATCTCGACCAACATACGCACGACCTCTTCGTTTGCTCCACCATGTAGCGGGCCGTAAAGTGCGGCTGTCGCCGCAGCGGCAGAGGTGTACGGATCTGGGTGCGAGCTCCCAACGACCCTCATAGCGGTCGAGGAACAATTCTGCTCGTGATCAGCGTGGAGAATGAACAACGTGTCAAGCGCTTTTGCAAGGACGGGGTTCGGTTCGTATTTCGTCGTCCACGATGGTCGGTACATCATTGACAAAAAGTTCTCTGCGTAAGTGAGATCGTTGCTCGGATAGATGTATGCCATACCCTGAGAATGTCTGTACGCGAAA
>JAKAPU010000141.1 GCA_021806865.1 archaeon | reverse complement strand
TGATAACTTATCCTCTTGACTGTGACGAATCCAAAGTCAAGCAGAATTTTCACGTATTTGTGAAGAGTGTGCCTGTCGGGCTTGCTTGCCGAGCTGTTTGCCAGTTGCTTCGGAGACATTTCACCCGACCGGGAAAGTGCGCCAAGGATGTCCAGCAGTATCATGAGATCGATCTGTGGGAACCGCCGCCTCTCCAGTCCTGCCTGCGAGCCATGCACAACTGCATGAATGGCTTCGACCGCTGAGATTTCTTCAGCGCTCTTGCTCTTCAAACGCACACAATTGGAAACTTGTGGATATAAGTATTGCAGTAAGATTACTGTATTCTTTTCAATTTCCGAGCCCGTGATTTTGATGGCTAAAACTTTCCCACCTTTGGTTATATCATCGAGATTGCTTTGGTTAGTTCGTGCAAAAGGTCAACATCATACGAAGTGTTCCCGAAGCACTTCCGCATACATTCGATTTCTCGGCAAACCCGCTAGCTCAGGTGCCGATGAGCTGCTCGAGGATTTGCCAGTGCAAGCAATACTTCCCATGCTACCTACCAAAGCACAACCCGTGTTCCTTTGAAATTTCCTTTGAGAAAAACCACACGCACATTCTGGTAAAGTCCGATGTTGGCAGCACAGTTCCTAGGAGAATCTGCGTATCACCAAAGTGCATCTCCCCATCCCTTGTCGTGAGCTGCTACCAGTGCTCTGTTTCAAGACAGCGCCGCAGTCCCAGAGCAATACTCGAAGCTCTCGCCTGGAGTTGGCGTCTAACTTCAAGGGAGAACTACTTCTAGGAGGTTTGAAGTTTGGGACTAAGAGAAAGATTTGCAGGATGGCTGCTCGGAACGCAGCACGCGACAAGGGAAAACGCGCTGATCGTCCCAAACTACATGGTCGCGATTGGCGAGTTCCAGCCGGAAAATGTTCGCTCCGCGATCGACGCCTACATCCACGATCCGGACATTTTCAACGCTGTTAATTTTATCTCAAACTCCGCTCTCTCCCAAGGCTTCTACGCGACCGGAGATGAAAGTTACTTTAATGGCAAGGTCGTCGATCTTGTGGAAGATTTCAATAGATCGATCCGCTGGGGCAACAGAAGAGGCGAGAAGGGCCTTGCAGGTCTCTTGCGAATCGTAACCAAGGAACTTCTCTACGGCGGAAACACCTTCATCGAGATGCTTTCGCCCAACAACCTCCAGATGCTAAATCAGGTCGAGCTATCCTCGATCTACAAGATCTATCGAAACGAGGTCGGCGACATCAACAAGATTCAGCAGTTGATCGGCGGCAGGCTGAACGACCTAGATCCTGACACGATTATCCATGTTCCCTGGCTGCAAATTGACAGGGAGGCGTACGGGCGCGGGCTGATTCAGCCGTTGATAGCTCCGCGCACAGATGTCAAGGGAAAGCCGATTCCCCCTCTCTATGTGATCAAAGCAAGTCTGGAGTACGACATTTACCGCATGATTCACCGCAAGGGCGTGCCCCGAAGCGTATTCTCCTTTCCCGAGGCCGGCGATGAGCTCGTACAATCCTACGCCGATGCACTCAAAGATCCTGACGTAGACGCCTCATTCACGACTAATACCAAAGTTGATGTCGCAGTTGAGCAGGGCGGACCAGCTCAAGGCATCTCAAATCTAATCATCTACCTCGACAAGAAGTACCAGAACGGGCTCCAGACTCCCTACAACAACCTGATGAATTCCTCATCATTCACCGAGGCTTCAGCTCGAATCGCCGAAGAATTAGGCGGCCTAATAGTCAAAGATCTCCAGGTGAGATTGAAGCAGGCAATCGAAACTGAACTATACGAAAGGATAATCGCGCAGGCGGGACTCGATCCGAAGAAAGCAAAGATCGAGCTCCACTGGGGTTCAAGAGACGAACCAGAGTACCAGCTATCGGACGTGTGGCAGTTCTTTGACCGCAAGCTCGTAACAGTCTCCGAGGCAAGAAAGATCCTCCGAAAGGTCGGATGGGAGCTTGAAGACGACTCTGCCCTCACAACTCAGATGAAAGAGATTCCAACGGCGACCACCACGCCCGGGAGGCAAGTAGTCGCATTACCAGATGGCGCAACGATTCCGAACGTGGGATTGATCACTAATCCGCTCAACGTTCCAAAACAAGCTAACGCGCAGGGCCTAGCTTCTGGGCAAACAGGGATGGAAAATCCCAGCGGAGCAGAAAAGCAAAGCAAGGTGATAGCAGATTGAAGCAAGTTCTGGTTACAGAATCTTTCCAGTGGGCTCAGCAGCTGTGGCCGATACTGAAGCGCCACGAAGATGATGGTGTCTGCTTCTACGAAGTTCTTGCAAACCACGCGGACATCAAGAATCGAAACGGAAGGATATACACCGACGAGCAGCTGAGGATGGCTGCCGCATCTCTCTCCGAAAGGCCGCTGAACATCAACCACGACGAAAGAAGAACGCTTCCCTTCCCTGAAAATCAGGTTCTTGTCGCAAGGTATGAGGATGGCAGGGTTGAGTGCATCATCCAGGTTGCTGACAGAAAGGCAAACCAGATGATTCAGAGCGGTGAGATAAACTCTGTCTCAATCGAAGGGGTGTACCTCGACGGTTCAAGAAACACGCCTGGCACGGAGTATCCGACCTCGCTCCACTTTCAGGCTCTGGCTCTTTTGAACGATGACTTGCCTGGAGATCCGGACGCTAGAATCCTCAGGGAGAACGCCTTGCGACCGAACGCGGTGAGAATCCCAGCTGTCATCGCTGAATCGATTTTGGTTCCGAAAAATTGCGGTGATAATTTTACCATGTCACAAGAAGTTGTAAAGGAAGAATCCTGGAGTGCAAAGGATATCGACAATCTTCCAGATGACGCTTTCGCCTACATAGAAAAGGGCGGGAAAAAGGATGAGGAAGGGAAAACAGTACCGCGTGCTTTAAGGCACCTTCCGTACAAAGGCCCCAACGGCAAGCCGGACGCCGCACACGTAAGAAATGCTCTTGCAAGGCTCCCTCAAACTCAGATCCCAGATGCAGCAAAGGCAGAAGCAAATTCCAAGCTTCAGGCGGCAGCTAAAGAACTTGGAATCGAAACAGAGCAAATGAGATCGAAAGAGAGTCTGCTTGAGGAGAGAATCTCAAGACTTGAGGCGCGTCTGAGCCAAGCAAGACTTTCCGACGATGCGGCAGACGATTCCGATGCAGACAGGGATGCGATAGTTGATCCAAAGAGAAACGAAGACGGGACTTTCGCAAGTGGTCAATCTCTGCAACCAAATCAAAGGGGCAAACCGCAAGCCTCCGACGCGACGCCGAAGAACGAGAATCCCACGCAGACCACGCAAACAAATGTCGAGATTGGAAGAGAGATTCCTGGCGAAGGCTCTGCTCCGAAAATGATGCAGTCTCTCCAAAATTCCAGCGCCGCGCAAATTGAGGGGCCGAACATGAATTCTGCCGGCGTAGGAAATCCCGAATCAACTATCAGGCCAAAGATGGACTATCCGATTGAAGTCAATCCTCTTGCAATCACAAATCAAAATCCGTCGCCGATATCCGACGGAATGAAGGTTACGAAGGCGTCAAACTTTACTGACGCTCTAACAAACGCTTCCACTAATGTATCCGTGCGAGTCATTCCCACGGGCGTTTCAGAGAGCAGTATGACGCAAGTAACGAATCAAAGTGAAAAGAGTATGTCAGCCCAAGAAAGTACCCAAGTAAAGGAATCTGTCAGCAGTCAATCCCAAGCAATCACTGTCAGGCTCGAAGGCGCGAGCGAGATCAAGCAGGCAGCGGAGACATTTGCAAATCTCATGAAGGAATCGCAAATCCCCAAACCTCAGGCGAAAGTGTCCTCGACCGAAACGGTTCAAGAAGTGAAGGAAAGCACAGAGGTAAAGGAAACTGCGAGGTTTGAGAAAGTCGCGAAGGCACTGAGAGAGATGGCAAACGTCAGAGAAGACCTCTCCTCAGCAGTCTCATCAGGAGCATTGGGTCAGGTCTGGTCTCCAGATATGATTGTCCTGCCACCAGATTTGCCAGCAAACCTTCGAAGATTTGTTCAGGTTAAAGAGATCCCAAGAGGCTCAAAGCAGGTCAATTTCACCACAATAACAACCCCAGAGTTCGCAAGTCTCACTGAAGATACTGTACCCACGGATGTTAGTCAGACCATAACGGAAATTTCCGCTACTCCGGCGGAGACTGGAGCAAAGCAGAGAGTCTCGTACGTCACAATGGAAAGCGCAACGCCAGATGTCGTGCAAGCTGTTGAAAGGGCTTTTCAGGCAGCCGCACTGATCGATGAGGACAACACAATACTTGCGGCGCTCGACGCCGCTACCCCCGCGGATACTCTCTATGGAGACGAAAGCGTAACCTCGGAAAATTCGATCACTTCCTCAATGACTTTCAAGGGCGCACGACTCGCATCTGCTCTAAGAGAGATTCAGAAGAAGGGTTATGCCATTAATCCAGGAGATCTTGTAGCAGTGTTACACCCTGTCCAGTACGATGCCCTGCTAAAGGATACAGCAATTTCGCAATACCTATACTTTGGGAGCGCTGGTCCAATTCAGCAGGGAGTCATTCCTCAGGTCTACGGTGTCGACGTAGTCAGGAGCACAAAAATTCCTACAGGCATGGGAGCAGGTTCTCCAGCGATCACCACCTATCACGCACAGGTTTTCCTCAAAGCTCAGGCAAAAGGTGGCCCTACTTCGATAGGAATTGGAGGAAGTTGCGCGATGGCGGTGAGCAGACAACTCATGATAGAGACATGGCGAAAGATTGACGAAAGGAGTCTCGTGATTGTCGCAAGTCATCGTATCGCAACGGCCGTTCTTCAACCGAACGCCCTCGTTCACGTATACACGGCGTAGGAAAAATCCAAAGAAACACTATTGGTGAGCTACATGGCCATCGAAGAACAAGGCGAGAACGAAAAATCTCTGTATCTCGATATGATAGGACATCAACTAGACCATGTTCTTTCGCCGCATGTGGCCACCTCTCCTTACTTGCTGGTGAAGACTGACACACCAATAGTCGCAGGTTACTGTATCTACCGCGACGATCAGTTTCTGCGCTCTTCTCTTGATTCAATCTGCATGTACGTGAACGCAGTCGTGCTTTGGGATGGCAGGTTTCTGGATTTCAAAGAAATACCGGAGGATCACACTTACGAAATAATCTCCGATGTTTGCCAGCGCTTTGATCCTCGCTGGTTTACAGGCGACACCATGACGCAGAAATTCGTGTACGTGAATACCGAAGCAGCATTCGGACCAATGCTCGAAGCGGAGAAACGTGACCTGATGTTTCAGACCATTAGAGATGGAGGTTTTCTTTTCATAATTGACGGCGACGAGGTTCCTATCGGCGACGTAAAAGCAGGTTTGGACTTTGTTAGAGCAAACTCTGAGAAAAAGAGCTTCTGGGTGTACGTTGAGGAAGAAGGAAATCCAGGCTGGAAGCCCAGGATCATCAAGGTTGAGAAAGGCATGCACTACGGTGCAAACCACTGGACGATACTTGATTACAAGAATAACGTCGTAACCGACTCAACGTATACTCCCAAGCTTGAACATGCACAGATCACTCAATTCAAGATCTACAACTTCAAGCGCACAGGCAGACGTGCGCAAGAAAGGCAGGCTTACCGCGAGGCCCTGCATTCAAGAAAGTGGAACGAAAGAACGGGGGTCGCAATCACGCAATGACCTACTCTACGCTCTCGCAGTGCAAGGAGGAACTGAACATCAATTCTTCAATAACTCTCTACGACAGTGAGCTCACCGACCTTCTCAGCATCATTGACACGCACATCAACACAAGGCTTCAGAGATTTACATCGCTTCCATTACAGATCGAGCTTCAGACTCCGCTCGCAGACCTAGAATCAAGATGGGTGGTTGCAAGGTACAGACTCCGCAGAGCAACGCCGCAGGAACAACAGCAGTACCAAGTAATGCTCAACCAGATCGAGCAGCAGTTCCAAGAATTTCTAAAGAACAACTTCAGGCAAACCTTTGCAGGAATCAGCTCTCGCTCCGATGAAGACGCAAGGGGCGGAATCGAGCTCGGCGAGTGGAACCAATCTTATAGGTGATTTTGAATTGGCGACGACTCATTACTCGCGCAAGAAGATCTACACCGGCGACGGTCTGTTCACAATGAAACTCCGCTGTCCTATGCAAATCGAGGCGGGCGGCACGATCAGATTTTCAATTTTCTTCTTGCATCAAAGAGACGGCGCAATAAACCCGCAATCGCTTTCCTGCAAGGTCTACGAAGGAGTACAGATGGGGACTCTGAAGGCGACGCTGACTGCATATCAGGACATTTACGGCACAGGCTCCTTTTTCGCGGACTACGCGGTACCGCCAGACGAGGGAACTGGACCAAAGTACACCGTATGGTCCGCAACTTATCAATCTCAAGGCACAGCCAGCGCAATGCCGCTACAGGCGACCCAGATCTTTCGCGTGGTCAATCCGTCAGGGAAGGTGGAATAGATGACGAGCACACCTGATCCACTAGCAGCACTTCAATCAGTGCTCTCAAGCCAAGCAAGTTATGAAAGCGACGACGCAACTCCGATCACAGAGAACGTCGCAAACAACGGACTCATTGTCGAGCTCTATCCAGCCGGCAAGTCAAAGCACATGATCGCCCCTTACATCGAGGTCGGTCCGATCCAGCACACCAGCGTGAACCCTCAAAATATCGGCGACAGTCCTAACTCAAGATGGCTACACAAGTACTTCATCACTTGCAGCGTGAATGCGCAAACTTACCAGAGCCCAAACATATCTGGATACAACGCAGTAACTAGGATTTGCGAATCAATTAGGCAGGTCGTTGTTCAGTATCAAAGCACAGTCGACGGATCAGGAGACTGGCTCTTGATGAAGATCAACGCTGGCCCGATGGATGTGCCCGCAGGTACCGCGATCACGCCCGATAGATACGAGCGTGTCTTTGTGATAGAGCTTTGGAGGAGCGTCGTGAATTGAAAATTAGTGGAGTGAATGAGTGATGAGTTACACGCCAACGCTCGGACTGCAGGTCGCAGAAGTCGCGCAGTACGTGGAGGAGACGACGTTTGGAGCGCTGCCGTCGAATCCGTCAATGCAGTGGATAGGGACAGACATGCAATACTCTGACAGCGCGGACATGGGTTCGATCAAGCTGAGAAACCTAGGATCTGAGGATCTGAAGTACGTTCTCAAAGGAGCAGACAACTACGAGCTGACTTTGGACTACGCGACCCAGACATCTGCATTCCTA
>JAKAPU010000140.1 GCA_021806865.1 archaeon | reverse complement strand
GCAAATACACCGAAGACGGTAATTCTAGTAACACACAGTATTCAGGAAGCAGTAAATCTATCCGACAGAGTTATAGTAATGTCTCACAGGCCTGGTAAAATTGTACAGGAGATAGATATCGAACTTCCCAAGCCGAGGAAACCTAGTGAGAGTGTGAAATATGTGGAGCAGTTGTGGCAGTTGATTCGTTCCTCTTGAATGCCGATTCGTCTCATGCAGAGAATGACGAGAGACACTTGAGATCATCTTCAAGAATAATCGTTAAAACAGAGAGTGCAGCTGACGCCTTTCTCCACCTTTTAACCCACTTTGGCCTAAAATACCTCTTCATGACTACCGGTACTGACTTCGCACCGATTCAAGAAGCGCTGGCGAAGATGGCTGTTCAAAACGATAATAGACTCTTACCTATCGTTGTTCCCCACGAATCTGTCTCGAGCGCAATGGCTCTAGGATACTCCATGATCTCCGGTCAGCCTGCTGCAGTTGCAGTTCATGTAAACGTAGGTACAAGCAATGCCTTAGGTAATGTCATGAATGCTGCAATTGGTAGACTACCTTTAATTGTGCTAGCAGGTAGGACACCTGCGACACAATCTGGCCACTTGGGGAGCCGTGACATATCAATACACTGGGGACAAGACGTGCGCGACCAATCAGGAATCATTCGAGATTTTGTGAAGTGGGATTACGAGATTAGGCGCATCGAATCTCTGCCAGAAGTTATTGCTCGAGCCTTTAAGATGACACGATCAGAACCGTGCGGCCCAGTGTATCTGACTTTTGCAAGAGAAATTCTGATGGAGAATATGACGAAAGTGACACTTCCAGATCCCATTATAGCGCAGCCTGTTGTGCCGATTGAGACTTCGAGTACGAGGGTGAAGAAGGTTGTCGATATTCTAATGCAAGCAGAGAATCCACTCATAATAGCAGCGTCCGTTGGGCGCAAATCTCAACCCGTCAGAGATCTACAAGTTATTTGTAACGAATTGGCTGTTGGATTTTCTGAAAGCGTAAGAACGTTCATGAACTATCCTACAAACGACTCGATGCATGTTGGTTTTGACACATCGGAATTGGTCAAGGACGCTGATGCTATTCTGATTCTGGACTGCATGGTTCCCTGGATTCCAGCCAAAACAGAACCGCGAAATGACGTAAAGATAATTCAGGTTGACCAAGATCCAATATTCCAGAACATCGGACTATGGAGTTTCCCAATACACGTCCAAATTAGGGCCGATTCGGCTGTATTTGTTGGCCAGCTAAGGGAAGAGGTTGATCACTTGAAACTTGATACTAGCCAGAAGAAGAATCTCATCGAACGTCGCGAAAAGATTGCAAGACGACACTTCACATGGAAGAAGAAAGCATTCGAAGATGCGGAAGCCGGATCCAAACTTAATCCAATAGATATGAAATGGTTGTGTCATCAAATTAGCGTAGTACTCGATCATAATAATAATGCAATATTAGTTAACGAGGTTCCTGGCGGTTTCGTTCAAGAACAAATTGACATCGATAGGCCTCAATCCTATTTCGGGTCCACAGGAGCTGGATATCTGGGGCGTGGTCTTGGAGTGGCGCTAGGGCTAAAGCTTGCAATGCCTGACAACATCGTTATCGCCTGCGAAGGTGATGGTTCATACATTTTTTCTAATCCCGAGGCTGCGCACTGGGTCTCAAATGCTTATGGTCTTCCTTTCTTGACAGTAATATTCAACAATCAAGGTTGGGAGGCAGAAAAAGAATCCGTTGATAAATTGTATCCTCAAGGGTGGTCTAATCGATACTCAAAGTATGTCGGAATACACCTCGATCCCCCAGGACAATATAGCAAAATTGTTACTGCGTTCGGAGGCTATGGTGAGGAAGTTAGGAATCCTGACGAGATTACTCCCGCGCTCCAGAGGGGAATAGAATTCGTCAGAAATCAGAATAAACAGGCGGTTATCGACGTAATCTGTAAGAAAGTGTAGCGGCCGATCGGAGCAGCCTGTCCAATAATTGTCTTGTAATGTTTTGTCGTGTGTCAGACAGTCCGTGTCGATTTTGCCGATCTCAATTGATCTCTCAATGGATGTAGCTATTCCAAAATCGCTTGAATCCCGCGTCGATATATCTCGGAAAGGGTATCCGGAACATGCTTTCCGATCCTTTTGTAGACTTGTGGACCTCGTGCTTGCGGCTTTTGGATATCTCGTTATCAGTCTTCCGCGTTACGCGTGAATGGTACTGGTATCTCGTTAGAGTAAGTTTTTCAGATATAGGTTGCAGGAGCGCAAAGTGTATTATTGGTTATCGGCCTTTGATTAGTTATGGCACGCATACATCTGGCACTTGGATGCGGATACTACGATCTCACTAGGGCATTGATGGATGGCTCAGTAGTGCCTGAAGGCATTGACCTTACATATATAAATCTGCCCTATCCTGAACTGGGTATCCGGTCTTTGAGAGGCGAGTTTGATGTCGCTGAGACAGGCATGGCACCGTATCTAGCTGCAAAATCACACAGGAAACCTCTAGTGGCCATACCTGTCTTCCCGTTCCGAAAATTCAGACATTCGTACGTATTCTGCAACACCACGGCGAGAATCCGTGAACCTAGAGACTTGGAAGGAAAGAAGATTGGCTTGACGACCTATCAAAATACTGCTGCGGTGTGGGTACGTGGTCACTTAGAGCATGACTATGACGTACGGCTACGGAACATAAAGTGGTATACCGCGAAAGACGAGAGGATTGAAATGGCTTTCCCAAGGAACTTGTTGGTGCAGCGGATTCCAAAAGGTGCAACACTTGATTCACTGCTGGCAGAAGGGAAGCTAGACGCAGCAATTACGCCTTTCCTGCTGCCATCGTTTGCCAGAAGTTCACCAAGAGTGAAGAGACTCTTTCAAGACCACAAACAGGTTGAGATTGAATACTTTCGTAGAACCGGGATATTTCCAATCATGCACACTGTAACGATCAGAGAAGAAATCATTCAAAAACATCAATGGGTTGCAGTCAGCATCATGAAAGCATTTCGCAGAGCTAAGAGTGTTTGTTATGAGTACAGAGATGATCCGCCACTGAGTTTTGCTTGGATCCAATCACTTGCTGAGGAAGAAAGGAAGCTTTTGGGTGAGGATCCATATCCATACAACATGAAGGATAACAGGAAAGCTCTTGAAACTCTCATGGAGTATTGTGCGCAACAAGGTGTAACTGATAGGGTCATGGGAGTAGAGGAGCTTTTTGCCGAAAATACTCTGCAATGAAGTAGTTTGGAGACCATCTTTAGTGCATCCTAGAACCTCACGGGCTTTCTAGTAACTGACTCGTAATTTGTTCCTTGGTGGTTGGTCCTCTTTGGGGCGGCTCCCCTTTCAGGATTTGGGAGCGATGGTCTGGAACACCACCCCAACCCCCCGTTTTGGGAACACTTTTTGACGCTCAAGCCTTACGCCCTTATTCATGATGGATTGCGCCCTAGCTGAGATTCTTTCACTTGGATACACAACACTGCGCTGAGACATTTAACACCTTCTCCTATTTCTTCTCATGATCATCATCAGCGAACCATAACTCGAGAAACTCGTATGGAGTGAAGTAGCCCAGTGCCGAGTGAATCCTGTACTTGTTGTAATCGATCCGCAGTAGTTCCGAGCCAACATTCTAGGGATAAATGACTTCTGTCGCCGTTCGATTATAGCCGATCTATCCAGACCGTGTCAAAAGTTAATTTTGGAACGGATATGCATGGAGAGGCCGCTCTGGTCAGAGAGGTGTCGATCTTGGACACCGGCGCGACACAAATCGTGAATGCAATATTTGACCGAAGGGTCAGATATGAAGAGCGTAGTTGTCAGGACAATCTGACAACGATGATGTCAACAAACGAATGCTGTAAAGAGCAAAACCCGAATGGCTCTATAAAGCTGGTAGGGCTGGGCGTCTGCAATCATCAGAAGGGTCAGACTCCCGAAGGTGAGAATGACGAGTTGACTTGTTAGAGCAGAGGTCAATTTGGCGCTAGCCTCATTCAAACAAGCGGAGTGGGATGCAGCCTAGGCGTCCGAGTCTGCGACCTTAGGACAGATATGGCAACGAGCGAAAGCAAGACGAACTCATTACAGGTAGCAAGGTCGTCATGCGATTACACTAGGATGGTGTCACTTTATTCAACTGAGCGGCGAGAATCAATGACCCGTTTCAGGGACGCGCATGATGCTGACTCCTATGACTAGCATTGAAGAATGAGCGTAAAGCATTAGCAAGTATGAATCAGACAGGAATATCGTATGTAGGCGTCGACGTACACGAAAGGGAATCTCAGATAGCCATCTTCGAACCAAGAGGAAAGATCCTCTACGAGACAAGGATTGAAACAAAGGATCTTCCTAGATTCATTGGTTCACTTCGAGGAGAGAAGCATGTAGCAATAGAATCGATCGGTTTCATCTATCCGATTTACGACAAGCTCAGAGCTCTGCCAATGTGTCATGTCCATGTAGCGAATCCGAACAGGGTCCAACTGATCGCAGAATCCAAAACCAAGAGCGATGTTATAGATGCTAAGGTTTTAGGCGATCTTCTGAGGACAAACTATCTGCCGATGTCCTGGATACCAGAGGACGATGAAACGAGGGAGAAGCGTCTTATTGTCAGAGACAGGGTGAGGTACGGCGCTCGCAAAGCTGGGATCAAAGGCTCGATCAAGTGGCTCTTGAAGAGGAAAGGCATCGAGGTCAAGAGTCCCTTCAGCCTCGCGGGTAGAAAACAGCTCAGGTCTCTTGGCTTGTTCGAGATTGATAGCAGACTTGACGAGCTTTCCTTGGTCGAGTCAATGATAAAGAAACTGGATGGCATGATAGTCAAGCTTGTTTTGGGTGACAGGAAGGCTCAGCTTCTTGACACACTTCCAGGCATTGCTCCGTACACTGCACTCTTCCTCTCCTCTCACGTGGGGGACGTCAACCGCTTCGCTGATTCAAGGCATATGTGCGCAGATCTCGGTCTAGTGCCGATGGTGCATCAGACAGGTGACACGAAGGTACTAGGACACATTACTAAGGTAGGAAACAAATGGCTGCGAAGGAATTTAGTGGAGTGTGCTAGAACTGCCGTACAGAAGGACAAGAATCTAAGAAAATTCTATCTCAAGGTGAGGCGCAAAAGGGGAGAGAAGAAAGCTGTGATTGCAGTTGCAAGAAAACTTGTGTCGTATGCATACTGGGCGCTTAAGAGGAATCAAACTTACGAAGAGCTAAATCCTTGGAGTCGATCGTGAGACATACTCGGGATATTGAGTAAGGCGCGCGCTTCGTAATGGCGAATTGTTAGGAATGTGGGATAGCTTCCCGAATAGATGAGTGCTGGCCTCTTAAGGCTAAATTAAAGCGCGTCTGCGTCCGCAAAGGATTTCAAGCTAGTCATAGATGAGGACTACTGCAGCACGCCAAGGAATCTGATATGACTAACAGATGCGAGTTCTGTCTTGGAAATCGTCGGCATGTCCAAGTAGCGATGGGCACAGTTAGGGGAGAAATCCACTGGCTGAAGCTGTCCAGACGCAAATCCGCAGGCGGCAGCGAAAGCGAACGAAAGGTGGCACCGTAAGCTCCATCTCGAGGGGAGGCCGAACTGGTCTATGGCATGTGAAGGCTATCATAACGTCTCTACTAGCCGATATTTGGGGCGTTAAGATTAACGTATGGAAAGGCTCATTTAGGGCGCTACTTTATGAGATCCAATGAAACAGTCCTAATAATAATGGTTTGATTTTCAGGCCTGCTGCCATAGATCTATGTTACGACATATTTCTGTCAATGTATCTTCATTGAGGATTGTCATTCGAGACTAGCGCACGGCTGAGCTCACCAGAGAATCGAACTTCAGATGGTAATCATTTGATTGTAAACTGCTGGCTATGTTTTCACTTCGATTCCTCGCCTCCACGCACAGACTATGCAGCAGGTTCTACAGTGAAAATAAGAATCGTAGTGTCAATGATCTCAACGTTTGTATCGAGGGCAAGGCAACTCTTCATTGTAGCTTCGATGTACCCTTTAAGGAAGAATGACCATTTTGGGCCAAAGTTGTGTCTAATCACAAATTTCTCCGAACCACCGTTCACATGCGATTCATACTCGTACCACCTGTCGTATTTTGATAAGACTTGCTTGAAGAAATAATCAGTTACTGTCTCGCAGTTAGTTGGTCGGCCCGCCAAGTCAAAAAGCATTCTTGGCAATTTAGCGCCTGTCATTTCTCCAATGGCCAGCAGATGCTCCTTTGGTACTTCGTCTATGATACGAACAAAGATCTGGCTGCTGATTCCTAATGCGTTATATCTTGCTACGAAACTGTCGAAGTCGGCCCACTTCCTAAGAACCCGGTTAGCCATGACGTTAATGCTCACTTCTTGTCTATTGGCCTCCTGACACAACGCGTCATCTACGTCTTCGTCTATTCTAAGGGTTCTGACAACCGTTCGTTTCTTCGATAGTGCTCGATATTCCACTGAAAGCAACACCTCGCTTGTTGTATGCACTAGAATACAATGTAAACGCTGAAGATAAAGATAACCTTTGCCAATCAGAAATTCGTATGCAGAGAGTTGTCGTTCAGTGTGACGTACTAATCGTCGGGGGCGGGATAGCTGGTTGCATGGCAGCTATCAAGGCTAGTGAGCATCGATCGAATGTGGTTCTGATTGAAAAAGCCAACACAAGATCTAGTGGTGGAGCTTGGGGTGGAATAGATGACATTCCAGTGTATGTCCCGGAGTTTCACAGATCAAGAGGGTACGCAATAGACAACCTATTACAAGAACATTGCGAGGCAGTTGGTGGCCTGTTGAACAAGAGAGTTCAAAGATTGATTCTCGAGCAGAGTTATGATCGGTTGCTTGACTGGGAGCGTTTTGGAATAAAGATACGTGATTCGCAAGGACAATTAAGAATGGTCAAGAAGGAAGAAAAGAATCTACCAGTATGGGTGGCAGTAGAGGGACGAACGATCAAACCAATTCTGACAAAAGAGATGCGCAAGCGAGGTTGCAAAATTCTAAATCGGGTTATGGCGATTGATATTCTTGTCAAAGCGAATCGGGTGGCCGGGGCGGTTGGTGTTTCTACCAGAGAGGAAAAAGTCTTTGTCTTTCTAGCAAAGAGTGTAATACTTGCTACGGGAATGACCAGTTTCATTTATCGAAATTCTAGTGGGGTATTGTATAACACGATATATCCAAATCAGACAGGTGATGGGAGAGCCATGGCCTACCGGGCGGGTGTAGAATTAG
>JAKAPU010000139.1 GCA_021806865.1 archaeon | reverse complement strand
ATGATATGTGAGGGCCTTGATTTTCTTGGAGTGAGTATTGATCCTGAGAAGAACAATCGCGCGATCGGCAGCGAACTGGACATCAGCTCCTCGCATTCCAACGTCAGAGTCCTAGTGATTCACACAAATGAAGAGAGGATGATTGCTCTCGACACAATGGAAATAGTTTCAAAGATTGCGCAAAAGGAGATACGAATTAAGTGAAGTAGTCTGACAAATGTTGTAGTGCATCTCTATCCGAGATTTCCATTTGCGCCATCTCCAAGCACAGAACCCTGATCGGATCTAAAGTTTTCGAGAAACCAACGAAATAATTTCCTTCATAATGTCCCGACAACTTGAGTATCGCAGGGAATTGACTAATTGCGAAACTTTACTTCAAAGCGGCCATTGTGCGTAATTTGTCTCGGCGATCGTCAATTTTCAGAATTGTCTCCACTCTCATATCGCCAAGTCGCAAGACAGCTTCGTGTGCAACTCTGGCAGCTTCCAGTATTGTTTCTAATTTCTCGCTCTCAAGAAGTGTGCCCATTGGATTCACTTCGTACTTCAGACCTTCAATCTTCTTGATCGCCTTCAGAGCCTCATCGATCTCTTTTCCCATACTCGTCGTTCCAGAACCTATGGGGTTAACACTTAGCTCAGCAAAGATTACATTCTTTGAAGACATTTTGCTTTCACTGCAAAGCGATACACTTTGGAAACTAGATAAATTGAGGACATGATCATCAATAATGATAATTTCCTCTTGCACGATTTGCTTTGTCAGAGATCCTTGATCGCAACTAATACCATTGATCCAATTGACTAAATCTTGGCTAAGGCGGTGAGCCTCCACCCCCAATGCCATAGAAATCTCTCGAAGCGCGATGATTTTCATGAATGAGAACCGTAGTCCTGCCTTTTATGGGCGGTGTGCTTTTCTTAATGATCAAGAACTCCGACTTAGTATGACACAACCAGACACCACCCTAGCTGGAAGAACCTGTCTAATCACCGGAGCCACTTCTGGAATAGGAAAGGCTACCACGATCGCGCTTGCGAAGCTTGGTACAACTGTAGTCATGGTGGCTCGTAATCAGACAAAAGGGGAGACCGTACTCAAGGAAGTGAAACAACTGAGCAGAAACGACTCGGTCTTTCTCCTCAATGCTGATCTATCCTCGCAAGAATTAATTCGAAAGCTTGTAGCTGATTTCAAGGACAGATTCAAACAGCTTCACATGCTAATAAACGACGCAGGAGTTTTTCTCACAAAGCACATCAAGACGGTGGACGGTATAGAAACCACATTCGCAGTCAACTATCTGTCCGTTTTTCTTTTGACAAACCTCTTGCTCGATGTTCTGAAATCAAGCGCTCCCTCGCGCATTGTCAACGTCGCTTCCGCAACTGAGAGCGGCGGGAAGATCAACTTCGACGACCTAAACGGCGACAGAAAGTTTGGTGGATGGGCTGCCTACAGCAACTCCAAGCTAGCCGTAATCATGTTCACTTACGAACTTGCAAGGAGACTGGAAGGGACGGGAGTAACGGTCAACGCCTTGCATCCCGGTGCTATTAGGACAGATTTGGGACACGGCAATAGAGGACTTGCAGGTCTTGGCTACTCGTTTGTAAAGCTCTTCTTTGCAAGTCCAGAGAAAGGGGCAAGAACAGTGGTCTATCTCGCCTCCTCGCCAGAAGTCGAGAAAGTGAGTGGTAAGTATTTCATAAACTGTCAATCTACGAGTTCGTCAATGCATTCCTATGATGAAGATATTAGGGCGCGCCTCTGGCGAGTGAGTGCCCAGCTTACCGGCCTAGGGGTTTAAGCGATCTGTTATTCTATCTTCTTCATTGAGGTGCTTACCGGAAAAATTGCCAACTCGTCGAAGCGAACAAGCGGAAGGAAAACTTTCTCTTGAGATCCTCAAACCCATACTCGAATCAATACCGCACGGCGAGTTGTACGCACCGACCAATAGAATTGGCATGGATGCTGCGATTATCAAATCTCGAGGACAATACATTGTGATTGTCTCTGGTTCGCAGAGGGGCTTCGGCGAGGATCTTGCATTCAAACTCATTCTCGAGTTGACTGAAAAGCTAAGGTCTGCTGACGCAACACCAAGACTTATCGCCCCAATAGTACTTTTCCCAAAAGGAATGCCCGTAAAAGAAATCAAACATGCCGTGTCCGAGATCGTAACAGCTGCAACCAAATTAGGCATTACAGTGGCAAAGGGTCACACCGAGATAACGCCCTGGCTGGATAAGATGACCATCGTTGCGACAATGATTGGAACCAGCAATAAGCGGCCAGCTGTTGCCAAAGGAAGACAATGAAGAGAGTGTTTGTTCTGCTACATAGCCCCATCAAACTAGGTTGGGTCGTAAGTCCAAAGACACAAATTCGCCTAGGAGTTTTTCAACTGGTCTCACTTGGGTGAATAAGTTACCACAGTTCATTGAAGATTTTAAGAAGGATTCCGAGTATACTGCCGAATCTTGCATTATCAATTTTGAAAATTGTCTACTCACTTTAATTCATCTATCCGACATCTTTCTACTCATGCTATCAAACGATCTTGACGGAGGACTCGTTAACTCCGTTTGGTGAATTGCAGAGGCGACAGGTTTGGCTGTGATCAGAGTTCCGAACGTGTTCAAGATAGGTTTGTATGAACTTGCGAAGGAACCTCCTCCTGCTCTAAGTGAAGGTTACCTAGAATACGAAGTTTCTGAAGATATGAAGAAATTCTGGGACAGTTTATCGGAAAGAGAGCGCGAAACACTGGTGAACATTTCGGAGAAAGAACACAAAGATTTGAGAGAAGTTCTGTCAAAACAAATGCATGCACCTTGATCTTATGGCCTTCCCAAGATAGAAGGGAGTTTCAGTGAGAAACTACGAAGTCGCAAGCATCCTGAGCAAGATCGCCATTTTCCTTGAAATGGATAACGTCCAATTCAAGCCGCGAGCCTACGAAAAAGCAGCCAGATCCATAGAAGCATTGGAAGAGGAAGTCGAAGAGATTTACAAGAAGGGCGGTCTGGAAGCTCTGATGGAGATTCCAGCCGTTGGTCAGAGCATCGCAGAAAAAATACAGGAGATGATAACCACTGGTAAACTCGAATACTACGAAACTTTGAAGAAGAAAATCCCCGTGGATCTCGACAGTCTTTCGGGAATAGAGGGACTCGGGCCGAAGAAGATCAAAATGCTGTGGGAGGACCTCAAGATAAGAAACATCGAGGACCTCGAGCAAGCCTGCATCTCGCACAAGGTCTGCAAACTTCCTGGGTTTCAAGAGAAGACGGAACAGAATCTCCTGAAGGGGATAGATTTCGCAAAGAGAAGTAAGAACAGGTACGTTCTTGGATTCACCCTGCCTTTCATCCGTGAAATAGAGAACCGCCTGCGATTGTTTCCTGGCGTGAGGAAAGCTTTCGTTGCAGGCTCGGTCAGGAGAATGAAGGAAACAATAGGCGATGCGGATTTTCTGGTTGTTTCTGACAATCCGAAAAAGGTGATGAATTTCTTCGTATCAATGCCAGAAGTTGCCAGCATAATCGGTGAAGGCGAAACAAAAACCTCAGTCAAGCTGAACACCGGGATGCAAATCGACGTGAGGGTCGTTCCAGAGCAAAGCTTCGGAGCTGCTATGCAATATTTCACTGGCAGCAAGGATCACAACATTGCGCTAAGAAGGATCGCGCAGGCAAAAGGTTGGAAGCTGAGCGAGTATGGTTTGTTCAAAGGAGGTGGAGAAGCTCTCGCAGGCGAAGATGAGAATCTTGTCTACAAGAAACTTGGTTTGCAATGGATTCCACCAGAGCTGAGGGAAAACATGGGCGAGGTAGAGCTCGCTTCACAAGGCAAGCTACCGAGGCTGGTAGATTACAATGATTTGAAAGGAGATCTGCAAGTTCACTCCAATTGGACTGACGGATCTAACACGATTGAAGAGATGGCGCTCGAAGCCAAGAAGATCGGCCTTGAGTATATCGTGATGTCCGATCATTCAAAGTCCCTCGCCATGACGGGAGGAATGAATGAGAAAATGCTGTTGAAACAGGGAAAGGAAATAGAAAAGTTGAATCAAAAAATTGATGGAATTGAGATTTTGAAGGGGGTGGAGCTGAACATTCTGAAAGATGGTAGTTTGGATATCGAGGACAAGGTGCTGGAGGATATGGACGTAGTCGGTGCTTCTATTCACTCGCACTTTAACATGGATAAGGACGACATGACCAAGAGGGTATTGAGAGCAATTGAAAATCCAAATGTCGACATCCTCTATCACCCGACTTCAAGGCAAATTCAAAGAAGAGAACCCGTTCAACTAGACATCGAACGAATTTTTCAGGCGGCAAAAGATACAGGGACGATTCTGGACATCGATTCGTATCCCGATAGGCTTGACCTGAGAGACGAGCACATCAAGAAAGCCATAGAAATTGGCGCAAAGTTGGGAGTAAGTTCCGATTCTCACACGAAGATCAATTACCACTACTTGGAACTCGGCATCGGTCAAGCGAGAAGAGGATGGGCGAGAACTGAAAATATCGTCAATACCAGAGGGCTCAAAGATTTTGCAAAGTTTGTAAAATCTCCACTGACGTTATCTGCGTGAAATCGAGAACGGCAAATCCTTGAACATCAGGAGACTCGATGATGGCTTGAGAAAGACTTGTGATCGAGTGTTTCGTGGGTCGTTGAGACTCTGTCACCTGGTTGTTCTGTGCCGCTTATTGGTTTGCCTAAAGGATCGAGGCGAGACCCACTTCTGAATTTCTTCTTGGTCACCTTGACTCGCACAACAAGTCAAGCCTTTCGGTTCTCAAATTTGGTAATGGCCTTCTGGTTTGTGTAACATCACGCTACTGTAAACCAATTATGGAACACTTTTGCATGGTGGGATAGTTTGGAGTGCAGCTGGCATTAGTCGGCGACGTCATGCTTGGTCGGATTGTCAATGAAACTCTACGATCACGGACACCAGAGTCTGCGTGGGGGGACACACTACCTATTTTTCATCAGGTTGACTTTGGAATGTGTAATCTGGAGTGTGCAATCTCTGACCGTGGGGAACCCTGTGCGCTCACTCCCAAGGAATTCCATTTTCGTTCCGATTCAAAGAATGTTAGGGTGTTACGCACTGCAGGCATCCGTGCAGTTTCGCTAGCCAATAATCATGCGCTTGACTTCGGATACGAGGCCCTTTCTGATACGCTCCGCTCCCTGGACAAGGAGGGAATACATCATGCTGGAGCAGGCCTTTCCTCAGATGAGGCTAGTGAGCCAGCGATTGCTCAGTGCAAAGGGAGCAAGATTGGCATAGTTGCCATCACGGATAATCAGCCAGAGTGGGAAGCAAGAGAGAACAATCCAGGAATTTTCTACGTTCCGATCGACCTGAGAGACCACCGTGCAAAGAAACTGATCGATATCTTGAAACGGACCAAGACCGCAGTGGACACGCTAATCGTGTCAGCACACTGGGGTCCGAATTGGGGCTACGAACCACCGGAGGAACATACGAGGTTTGCTCACTCCTTGATCGATGCTGGTGCAGACATTATTTTCGGTCATTCAAGCCATGTGTTTCGTGGAGTAGAAATATACAACAGACGGCCCATACTTTACTGCACTGGGGATTTTATCGACGACTATGCTGTGGACGCCGTTGAACGAAATGATGAATCATTTGTTTTCGTTTTAGAGAAAAAGGGCGCAAGTTTCTCACGCCTCAGGCTCTATCCTACGATGATTGAGGACTGCAGTGCCAGATTGGCACACGTACCTGAAAGATATGCTATTTCGGAAAAAATGCAATTCTTGTCTAGCAAGTTGAACGCTTCTTTCCTGTGGAAAGAAGAAAAAGGGTTTGGATACCTCGAGCTAGATATCTAACAAGGCAAGTATCTCGAATTTTTCTCTCAGAATTGAAGATTCGCAAGTGATTGACGGACGTGATGACCTCGAACCGATCCATCTTTTCCTCTCAAGATGTTTATCAGATTTGAGAATCGTCCACTCATCATTTATAGGAAAACTGGGCTTTGTCGAACATGAAAGAGGTAGGCTAAAGCAGATCGACCTCCTAATTCCAACAAGGTATTCAGTGATAGAAGCATGTCAAATGAAGAAGAAGGAGAAGAGTGGGAAGAAGAAGGGGAGGAAGAATCGACGGATTAGATCGTAATCGAATTCTGAGAAACATTTGTTCTTCAGTGATCTGAGAGTAACAGCGAACCGCCTAATCCATTGGAAAAAGGTTGTCTTTGTTTATGTCACAACGCAGGACGTACGCCAGTTGAGCTGCCTTAAGGGACAGAAGACTCATAGTACTTTTCCTCGACAAATGTGGCAGAAGTTTATTCCCTTTGTATCTGTCTCCCCCAATGTGTTGGAAAACCACATTACGCAGCTTGGGTCTGGACAGTGCCCTAATCCTTGCAGATGACCAACCTCATGAACGATCTCTTTTGCTAGTCTATCAGCGAATATGCTGACATTGTCGTCTCTTAACCTCTGCCAAGAGACAATAGCTGCTTGCAAGTCTCTTCTGGCTAGTCCGAAAACAAAGTTCAAGGATGCAGCGTATAGATCTCTCTCGGTAATGATTAACGACAACTGGCCCTTCTGCACCACTTCGTTCAAGCAAGCTGAGAGTAGAATGTCTGCTCTCCACTGTGTTCTCCTAGCATCAAAGCCCTTCTCGCAGCTAACCTCACCCGCATAATCTGCAGAGATTCCAGCTCGGGTCACCTGGAGCATCGCTTGGTTAAGTATCTTCGAGTCAAGTGCGTCCAGGAGAAAAATTGAAACAGCATTGCTCAAACTCAGCGAACCCCTATGGCCACTCCAAATTTAGTTTCGCACTTCTTGATGTTCACATATGCTTGGTTTGCTTTTGATAGAGCTCGAAGATCTCCTTGACTGTGGTTGCGTCCTCGGGTGCCTTGTCATCGCGAATACGTCCGGTGAACTTGGGGAATCTCAACGCGAACCCACTTTCCTTTCGTACCATGTTGAGCCCTGCTGTGTAAATTGGGCTCAGCGTTATCTCCGCAGGTAGCACTTCTATCACAACTGCCGGTTCAAACCAGACCTGCGAGCTTACTTTGGCATCAACTCTCGGATTGGGCTGTTTTATTTCGTGAGCGGAAAGGAGCTTTGTCAGATTTTCAAGATCGCTGTCGGTGAAACCAGTTCCCACCTTCGTTGTTGTTCTGAACATGTCCGCTTTCTGATCGTAGGCAGCCAACAAGAACGCCCCGAAAGTCCCAGCTCTCCGGCCCATTCCATAGTTTGCAC
>JAKAPU010000138.1 GCA_021806865.1 archaeon | reverse complement strand
GTATATGGGACGATCAGATTGTCACTCGGGTCGAGCCGTACAAGGCGTTTTACAAGGCCGAAGACTATCACCAGCAGTACTTCAAGTCCAATCCCAACCAGTCATACTGCCGCGCGGTGATAGCCCCAAAGGTCGCCAAGTTTCGCAAGCACTACCTAGAAAAGCTTCGCAAGTAGTGTCAGTCCACCCATTCGGAGAGCATATTCATCTGTCGTATCAGATCTTTCATGCTCTCAAACACGGGATATAGTACGACCTTGTCGGCCCCTCGCGAAACCAGTGTACCTATCTGGCTTGCAATCTCCTGCCCGGTTCCGAAGATCGAAAACTCGCCTAGTCTTGTCGAAATCTCTTCCCTCAGCACTCTCCTCCGCTCGAAATAGCCGGTCCCTTTGATACGCATCAGTTCGGCCGCCGCCTTTGAGCGCGATTCTGCGATCCTGCAAAGTGTGTACACCATGAATCGCACTCCGCGAGATCTCGCATAGTCCAAAAGCTCGTCGATCGAGCTCGTGTGGAGTATGTATGCTATTGATTCTGTAGCCGCTGCAAGGTCGATGGCCTTCTTCCCGTTCACAGAACCCTCTGCTCCGAGCTTAAGCTCTCTTGCAGAGAGTGGTGCAAGCCTCAGCGTCATTCTGTGAAGCTCGCTATAGTCCGGCTTCAATCCATATGCGGCGTTGCCTATCACAAGATTTGCAGAGAACTTTTCCCCAAATTTCTTTAGGAGTTGCTTGATTAGGGCTGACTTGCTTGCTGCGCTGCTCAAGCCTCTGGATGCCTGAAACGTCTCCGACCAAAGCAGACCCAGGTCGTACACCTTCGAGTATTCCTCAATTCCAAGAGTCTGCTCTTCCGTCTCGGCGTCAAAGTTGACGTTCACAGCTCCTATGGAGCTGTTGATGATTGATAGGAACGATATCGTCTTTTGCGAGTTGTCAAGGTTTGAAGCTATTGCCGAGCGCTTTGTCGCAAACTCTATCTGGTTTGCCAGGAATATACTCAGAGGTCATTGCGCCTCTTTGCCTCCAAAATACGTGAAATTCTCTTTGGAGATCGATGATATGTTCTGGATTGTTTTGTTTGAGTTGGAGGAGATCGTTGAACGAGTATGGTCAGTAGACATTGATGACTGGATGAGGAACGCAGTCACCCGACAGCACGATTGATGAATAGTTCAATTCGCTGGTTCACTTCCTCGTGGTTTTACCCCTAGGATTGTGGACTAATAAGCGATTCCCACTAGATCAGAAACAATCATATGGTCAAGTAATTTTCTCCATTTCGGCAAGGCTTAACGTGTCGGGGCGAGCCAGAATTTCCCAGTTCCTAGACCATGTCTTCAACGAGGACATACTCGATCTACTCAGAAGGCTACCAGATTGCAGCGTAGACTGCATCTATGCTGATCCTGATTACAATGTGGGCGTAAAGTACAACGACACTACCTACACGAAGAAATTTGACGACTATATCTGCTGGTGCATTGAGTGGTCGAAAGAAAGCAAGAGGGTTCTGAAAGACGATGGAAACTTTTTCATAATAAACTACCCGAAAAACAACGCCTACCTTCGCACACGGTATCTCGACGAGGCTTTCTACGACGTTAACGAGTACGTCTGGATCTACAGAACAAACATAGGACACAGCAGGCGTAGATTCACGACTGCTCACAGATCAATCCTGCACTGCACCAAATCAAAGGATAACAAGTTCTACAAAGAGAATGTCGCCCAGCCCTACGAGAATCCAAATGACAAGAGGATCAGAAAACTAATCTCCGCTGGTAGATCTGGACACATGCCTTATAGCTGGCTGTATTATGATCTTGTGAAAAACGTAGGGTACACAAAGACTTTCCATGCCTGCCAGATTCCTGAAGATCTCTCAAGGACTCTGATTAGCGCTGCAACAAAGAAAGACGATGTCGTCCTAGTGCTCTTCGGCGGAAGCGGATCAGAAATCACAGAGTGCATGAAATCCGGGCGCCACTATGTCTCCGCAGAGATAGATAGAAAATACTGCGAGTTGATACTCGAGAGGTTGAAAGCAGGTGGAGAAGTGCCTAAGAGATACAGGTTGATGAGCTCGATGAAAAAATCACCAGGGAGCCCTAATATTTCAGGGCTTCCTTGAGGCCTTTGTACCTGTTTCTTATCGTGACTTCTGTTACTCCGGCCGCCTGCGCGAAATCTTTCTGGGTTTTGCTTTCGTTTTCCATTACGCTTGCCACGTAAAGGGCTGCCGCAGCTAGACCCATTGGATCCTTGCCAGCAGAGCTTCCCGTTTCTTGTGCACGGCGTAGGATTTCGAGAGCCCTCCTTTGCGTGCGTTCACTGGCTCCCGCCTTGCTCCCGATCCTGGAAATGTACTTCGCAGGATCCCTCACCGGCATTCGCAGATCCATTTCCTTGAGCAAGAGTCTGTAGCTCTGTGCTAGATCGTTTTTCTTTACTCCGCTGACCAATGAGAGATCTTTCAACGTTCGCGGTGTCTCGGTGTCTCTCAGCGCAGCATACAGCGCAGCCGTTATCATGCCAGTGATCGATCTTCCGCGGACGAGTCTCTTGTCGAATGCCTTACGATAGATGTACGCAGCCTTTTCCGTAATTGCCTCGCCGACGTTCAGTTTCTCGCCGAGTCTTGCCAGTTCACTGAAGGCCTGCCTAAGGTTCCTGTCTTCCGAGGTGTGGACCTGGCTTCGTCTATCCCACGTGCGTAGCCTTTCCAGGGTGTTCCTCATCGTGGACTCTAGTGCGTGACCGGCGGCATCAGCGTTCTCCTTTCCAATCATCGTTGCAAGACCCATGTCATGCATTGCTAGACTTGATGGTGTTCCCGTGCGCCTTCGATCGACCTCACCCTGCTCCTTCGCAAAGTTCCTCCACTCTGGACCGGTTTCCTCGATTCTATCCTTCATCACGTAGCCGCAATGGGTGCAAATTTGCTCGCCTGATGTAGAATCAAGCACCATTGAGCTCTTGCCGCATCTAGGACAACGGCTCAAAGAGCGCTGCCTTAGCGATGCGAGGTAGCTATTACTATATTCAATACTCATTCGTGGTCACTATTCACTTGTAGCGAAATATTAATTAGGGCATTTCACGCTTATAAACATTGTGACAAAAGTGTCTTTTTAGGACGTGTTCTAGGGCATTTGAGTCACAGCAGATGTACAATTGTCTTGTTTTCGGGCACTATTTTGGCTACCAAGACGTCCTTCTCTGTTTTCGTCCTACTCTTTCCAGTTCGCTCTGCTCAGCTGAGTATTGCGATGGCAGCTCTCCTGGGTGGAAGGGAGCCGATGCCTGGTCGAAATCCTTACCAGATTCGCCCTTTTGCTTTCGCTTGTTGTCCGCTTTCTCTATCTTTCTTGCAAGCTTTGTCTTCCTGTGCCTAGCTGGCATTTGCTTCGTACAGTATAGCTACTGCTTGCGGATATACGGCTTTGCAGAAGAGCTTACTTCAATTGTGAAAGTACTGTAGGCATCTGTGGTTCTAGCAGGTCATTGTCGTGGAACGGCTCTAACTTCCCATCAACGTCAATGAAGTGTTTGTCGTACCTAGGCGTGACCTCCATTCCTGACGTGGCTCGCCTGATCACCTCTTCCTTGGGAACGGGCACTGACGTATCATAATAGCCGTAAACTTTGATCCTCGGACTGTTGAAGTCGAAAATTGAGCCCATGATGTACGAGCAGCCCAGGCGCTTTAGTGCAGCAGTCCTGTGGTGTCCGTCATGGATCAGGAACCTTCCTTTCCATTTCTCTCCCAAAGAATCGAGTTTAGAAATAGCAATGGGGCGCATCTGGAAGCCGTCCTTCTCGATCCAGTCTCGTATCTCCTTGATGTGCTCCTCGATGACGCCCTCGTGTGGAACGAGGTCAGTCATTTTGATCTTGCGTATCTCGAACTTCAAGTCCAGCTGTTTGCTGGTACTGCTTTGGGTCATATGGAAATTGCGCATCACGTTTGTCGGCGACCGTATTTAAGATAAGTACCCGCTTACGGCAAAATCTTCTCCTTCGCCGAATGGTAACGCCAAAATAGAAGCTAAATTCAGGTTGTCTTTTGGTTTGTTTGAGTCCTAGAGTGCACGATTCGAGGAGTAGCGATCCACTCAGTCGATTAAAGACAGGATTGACTTTCGACGATGTTTTGCTAGTACCAAAATATTCGAAAATTAGATCAAGAAAGGAGGCGCGTACTACGACCAACCTGACTCGGAAAATTGAGCTGAGCGTTCCGATAGTCTCGGCAAACATGGACGCTGTCACGGAGTATGACATGGCCGTCGCGGTCGCCAGAGAAGGAGGAATAGGGATAATCCATAGATTCATGACTGTGGAAGAGCAAGCTTCTCAGGTTTCGAAGGTTAAGAGGACTGAGAGTATTCTCATTGAAAAGCCGTATACTCTAGGCGAGTCGGCCCTAGTCTCCGATGTCAGGAAGCTGATGCATGATAGAAATGTGGGCGGCATTCTAATCGTATCAGACGATGGCAAGCTAAAGGGCATAGTAACTACGAGAGATCTGAGATTCCACGAAGATCCTACTACTCCGGTGGTTGAGGTCATGACAAAGAGAAGCGATCTCGTAGTAGCCTCCAAAAAGACGACGATCGAGCAGGCAAAGGAGATCATGCAAAAGACCAAGGTCGAGAAACTTCCATTGGTGGACAAGGAAGACAGGCTGAGCGGCCTAATCACTGCGAAGGATATTTTGAAGAGAAAGCAGTTTCCGAATGCAACCAAAGATTCCAAGGGAAGACTACGCGTTGGGGCAGCGATCGGTGTAAAGGGCGACTTTCTAGAGCGAGCCAAAAGGCTCGAAGATGAAGAGGTTGATGTCCTAGTGCTGGACATCGCGCATGGGCACAGCGAACATGCAATCGAGGCGATTCGGGCAATTAAGAAATCTCTAGGAGATTCGGTAGAGTTGATTGCTGGAAACGTCGCGACCAGAGATGGTGCCCTGGCCTTGATCAGGGCGGGCGCTGACTCGATTAAGGTGGGCGTAGGAAGCGGCTCGATATGCATTACTAGAATCGTGACCGGATCCGGTGTTCCGCAGCTCACGGCAATCACCGATTGTGCAAAGGCAACCAAGGACTCTGGAGTCACTCTCATAGCCGATGGCGGAATACGAAATTCAGGCGATCTAACAAAGGCACTGGTTGCTGGTGCCGACTCTGCCATGGTTGGAAGTCTTCTTGCAGGCACGGATGAAAGCCCAGGAGAGATAGTCTTCAGGGGAAATTACAGGTACAAGGTGACTCGTGGAATGGCTTCCGCTTCCGCAAGGAGAGATCAGCTAGCAACAGAGAAAGTAGTGAAGGAACGGAACCTCTCTGAAACAAGCCCTCAGGAGAGTGTAGATCTCACAGATTACGTACCCGAGGGAGTGGAGGCGATTGTGCCTTACAAGGGCGGAGCCGTCAGTGTGATCAGACAGCTCGTCGGCGGACTACGCAGCGGTCTGAGCTACTGTGGCGCATCAAACCTTCAGGAGCTCAGAAGAAACGGTGAGTTCATCAGGATCACAGAGGTAGGACTCAAAGAGAGCCTGCCGCACGACGTCAAGGAACTCTAGCGAACGATAAACACGTTCGTCTTGGAAGTGTTGGCGACGCCAGAGGCGACGCTTCCGAGAAATAATGATCTCAATCGACCTCGTCCCCTGCTACCAACAACGACTATCTCGTAACCTCCACGCTCAGCTTCGTCTGTAATGGCTCGTGAAATGTCCGTGTGTTCGGTGACCTTACCATCAACGTCGATGCCTTCCGACTTGGCCACCGAGACCGCTTCGTCAACCAATTGTCTTGTCTCCTTTTCCCACCTGTCCACGCTTGTTAGGATGTAGCCGTCTCCGGATACTGGAATGTTCACTATGCTAAGCACGGTCAAGTGAGCGCGGAATCTCCTTGCGAGATCCTTGGCGCACTCAAGTGCTTTCCTACTCTCTTCAGATCCGTCGTATCCTAGAATTATCTTTGGGACGTTCTCTATCCTGTTCTTCACAACTAGCACTGAACACTTTGACTCTTTTGCAACTTTCAGCGAGACGCTTCCCAGGAAGAAACTCCTGAGTCCGCCTAGACCCCTGCTTCCTAAGACTATGAGATCGTAACCTCCAGATCCGCCACGTCTCAATATCTCGCCACCCACATCCACCGATTCGACCAATTCTGAGTTTACCGTAATGTTCCTCTCAGCGACGAGTGATTTCCGAGCTTTCAGAACATCAATGGGTTCTCTAGGCTTTTCACTAGGCGCAGGAACCAGCATCGGTGATGTGCCGAGTATAGGATCCATGATCGGCCCTGATACCGCAACCGCAGAAGTGGCAGGCAATTTCACGTGCAATAGCGCAATGTGCGAGGAGTATTTTTCGGCAATCTTGATTGCCAGATTCAAAGCGTAGTCAGAATACTCCGAACCGTCTATTGCAACAAGGATTTTGCCTAGCGCGAAGGGCATCCACTGATCTAGTCCCGGTACAGCTATGCAAGGATAATAGGATTATGTCGTATAGAGCACAGCTGCATAAATTAGGACATATTAGTGGCTGAATCTATTTAACAGTTCAAAGTATGCGAACTTGAGAAGATTCTATTTCTCAACATGCTAGACGATGAATATTTCGAAAATTAAGAGAAAAGAAAACCAAGAAGACCTGAAGAAATCAGGTCTTTTTGATCTACGCTGTTTCGTTGATTACGAGATCAGCCTTGATGTTCTTCGTGATTGCGTCAATCGATTCGGCCCATACAAAGCTTGTATTGACCTTCACGCCCATGTCCTTAGCCTCTTTCTCGACCTTTGCAAGTTTGAGGCGGCCGAACTCCAATCCGTTGACAAACTCTGAGTCCACTTCACCTGGCGTTTTGTCCTGAGACATCGTCGGAGGCTTTGCAGTGTATACTACTGATAGCGTAGCGTTGCAACTCTCTGCTAAAAGCAGCGTATTCGATACCGCCTTGCTCGGAGTGTTTGTATTTATTACGAGGAGCGCTTCTCCGCCCTGCTCAAGTGGCTTGCTTGATGGAAGCTGCACCTGCTCTGTGCTTAGCTGTTGCCACCGCCAAGACTTGCCCTGCTTTTGCAGGCTGTTGCGGATCGTGTTCATCCAGCTTGCCGGATAACCAATAGCCGATGAAAATGCAGCCCAGGCTCGTTCCTGTTCTGCGTCAAATTTTAGCTGGCTCTCCTTGATTGCTGTGGAGCCATTTCCTACGGAAACTGTTGTTGACATTTGTCGTCAAACAAGTCAGCGCAGACTAGGAATATAGGTAGTATGTATTTA
>JAKAPU010000137.1 GCA_021806865.1 archaeon | reverse complement strand
CCGATCCAGTTTCCCCTGCACACATGCATGCAGGTCTTGATTCCATTTATTCCCTGCACTACTTCGTTGATGAGCTCCGTGGCAAATGTCAGCTCTTCCTTGGAGTCGCATCTGTTTGTTCCCGTTACAATGCGATCTCTGGCGCCTTTGTTTTGACTACTGCTGAGCTGTTCTGATCGGTGGATACAGTTAGGTTCATAGACTTTGCATGAGTCCTCTCGGGCTTTTCAAGCAGCCTGGTGAGTCTAAGATGATCTAAACTGCCGCCTCGTCGAGCATGGATGACCTCTGCCATTATACTCACTGCTATTTCCTGTTGCGAAATCGCACCGATATCAAGTCCTACTGGAGCGTACACGGTGAGAAGTTTGTCTAGGGCGATCCCTTTCCTCATCAGATCTTTGTAGCTTGTGTTTACCCTGTTCTTGCTACCAATCATTCCAATGAATCTAGCCTTTGAATTGAGTACGACTTCTAGTGCTTCTACGTCGTACCTGTGTTCGGTGAGAATGAGTATGTTATCGTAGCGGGTTATCGGAATCTCTCTGATCTTGTGAAGAACACCCTGTGTTATGACCTCAGCGTTGGGAAAAGATTCGTTGGTTGCAAAGGGATCCAACACAAGCACTTTGTATCCTAGCATGTCTGCGATCTGAGCGCATCCCTTTGCTATTCCTCCTGCCCCGAATAGTATCAGCCTCTCGGGCGGTTCGACCAGTTGCATGATCATCTTTACCTTTCCACCACAAGACATCCCGATTCCGCTCCAGCTGTCATCGCCAAGGTTGAACTCTTCGACACGGGTTTTTCCGTCCTCAAACAGATTCCTAGCGGCATGGACAATGTACTTTTCGACGCAGCCTCCTCCCACTGTTCCCCAGATTGGGCCCTTCTCTGGAATCGCCATGCTTGTGCCTTGCCCTCTAGGGACAGATCCATCTGCTTCAATTACGCTTGCTACTACTACTCTTGTTCCTTCACTTATTCTCTTGCTTACGAATGTGTAAAAGTCATCCATTATTAGTACACCATTAATCAATCCCATCTGGTTCCACAGGGCCCGATGACCGGCAAAGGATTGTCAACTTTCACTTCAGGAGACTTCTTTACCACAATATGAAAATCAGAGCCTTCGCCGTGCGAATTCAGTATTTCCTGACCATGATTCCAGCAATACTTCAAGACATTCTGCTTTGAACTTTCGTCGTTCACAATTACTTCAAGTATTTGTCCCATCGATGCCTGTGCTAGCGCTCCCTTTATCATGAACACGGGCTTCGGACATAGCTGATCTCGACAGTCAATCACGGTTCCAGGAGCGTTCTGGAGCATGCCCACTGATTTCCATTTGAAAAACATAAGCATGAACCCGAATGTGTTCGGGTATCCCAGAGAAAGTCATGTGAAGGTCGAACAGTCTGAAACATGCTGTCGCTTTGGTATTGCTTCATAGAAAAGGGGAAAAGGTATGGAATATATGGTTTCGAACGAATGGGTTGAATTGGTAGGTCGATTCTTTCTTAGAATCCATTATGTGACTGGAGATTAATTTGCTCGACCAACTAGTGCCGGTTCTTATTGTACTCTTTGTAGTCAGCTTTGCATCAAATGCTACGCCCGTGTTAGGAGCATCGTACACACTAATCGCGGCGGCAACGGTCACCCAGTATCACTATTCCCTACTGAGCCTCGGAGTAGTTGTGGTAGTGACGGCTCTCGGCGCTGCTTTTGCTAAAGCAATCATTTATGCTGGCGGTTTAGGGTTCAGGACAAAGCTTGTCAAAAACAGAAATGTGCAGCTTCTTGGCAAATGGCTAGGGAACAGGTCATTTTACACTGCACTATTCATTGCAGCAGCAATCCCTGTCCTTCCTCTTGACGATTACATCTACATCGGCGCCGGTGCCAACAAGGGCACTCTTGGATACATGATGGGAGTGACGGTAATCGCGAAGTTGATTAAAAGCTCGGTCGAAATACCACTGGAGCTCACCGCCCTAGTCAGTATTAGCGGCATCATCTCTAGCGTCGGATTGAACAGCCTCACGCTTTCAATCATTTTGTCTGGCTTCTTTGTCGTTTTGGGTGTTGTTATTTACTCTGTAGACTGGGCCAAGATTAGTGCGAGATTTTCCTACAGGTCATGACCACTCGATCTTAGCTAGCGAGCATAAAGGCAGCTAAGAAACCTTGCCGTCGATCGTCTTCTCTACTGCTTCGAAGATTTTATCCACTATCTCAAACACCCTAGTAGCAGGTGTTGGGCTACAAAGCTGTCCAGCCAACCTGTTTGCTTTTGAAGCGATAGTGCATGCCCTCAGCGGATCATAGCCAACGGAAATCAGCGCCGAGACGATTCCAGTTATGGTATCTCCGGTTCCGCCTATAGCCTCCAAAACAGGAATGTCTGGTTCAGAAATCGCATCGATTATCTTTCCTTTTTCAACTACATAATCACAGGGGCCCTTCACTAACAGATACCTCGGTGCATTGTTTGCGAGGTATGCCTTACTTATCAGCTCAGGCACCTCCGTGGTGTCTACCTCGAATAATGCAGCCTTGACATAAGCTGGATGTCCAGCGTCTGGGTCGGCCAAGAAAGATATCTCGCCGGCGTCCGGCGTAAAGAGATCGAATTTCTCGCAAGTCTTAGTAGCTTTGGCAATCAGAAGTGCTCCAGCGTCGGCAATCAGGAAAGGTCTCTTCGCCCAGTAGTCTGCCATCTCAACAAATTCCAAAAACTCGTTTCTCAGAGGGAGTATGTAGTGAACAGTCACGGTCGACGCTCCGAGGCCGCCCGCGTCTTGAGTCAGGTACTTGTACACATTCCTTGAGCCTTTGCCATCACCCATGTCACCAGCGATAACGGCCATCGGAGGCTCAAGTCCAAGAGCCTGAGTAGTTCTTAGGGCAGCAGTCATCATTGCAGCTGCGCCGATCGAGAGTGCATTACCAGGAATTTGCGTCGTGCCTATGAACATTGAATTGGATTCGTACTTTACTGGACCTACTGTAATCGACGGATCAGCAACCGGCATCGTTCCCGAGAGTAGCAGCATCTACTTACCACTCCAAGATTTCAGAGCTATCTCGTAGGCTTTCTGGAGAGTGTAAGCACACAAGGTGAAACCAATCTGGGCCGGGGTAGCGACCGTGTCGAGTCTCTTGCCCACCATATTTAGGTCAAGCAATGGAATGTCTGGACAACCTCCGCCTGAAATATTTGCAATTACTCCAGTCTGTTTGTGGAAAGTAAGCTTCATGTTACCGACTCGCACCATTAGATAATCACCATAGTCAACTGTCTTCACGAGCTTGCTGAGTTGCAGCTCGGGAAGCCCACCACTGAACTTGAAGATTACATCCATGACAGAGATTCCGTTTTGCTTCAGAAGCTTTTCAGCGGAAGCAACCTCGTTGGCAGGCAAGGAAATGGCGAGATCGCAACCAGTTCTTACATCTGGTGGTGGAGAGCCCGAGTGAGTGTGAAATCCGGCGCCCACCAGTATGTCTTCGGATCTCATTCCGTCCCTGAAATGCTCGAATATGAATACGGACCTGACGTCTTCATCTACGTCGGATTTCGCTAAATCCAATTTCTACTCTTACAGATGTGATCAAGACTCTGGCGTATTAAGAAGTCGTTGTGAATGTGCCTTTTTTGAAAGTAGACTCACAATGCGCGCCCTCCTCTACAATCCTTGCGTTTTCCATGTACTCGCCAATCCTAGCAGAAACAAATCTGGCAATATCAAGGTCTTGCCACGTGTTTTTGGATAGTCCCAGATAATTCCACATTTGCTTGCACTGCCAAGAATACGAGCCGAGAGATTCCTTGAACTGCGTAATGTTGAGCGGAAAGTGTTTATGCTCGACAAGAACAATTTTTCTTCCAAATGGTACACTTTGGAATAATTCTCGTAGATGGCCCTTACCAGCTACAACGCTGGGAGACGGCGTACAATATCGCCAACTCTGCTCTTGACCTCTCAGATAAGGTGACTTTCTTTCTCTTCATGGATGGCGTGTACAATGTAATCAAAACAGAGCACTTTCCGGCAATGAAGAAAGTGCCAAAGGACTATTTCCGAGAATTGATTGAGAAGGGAGCAAAGATCTACGCCTGCGAAGTCTGCACTAACAACAGAGGGCTCGAAGAAGGCAAAAATTACTTGGATGGAGTCCAAATAACTGGTGCCCCAGTAGCCGCAGAATTGGTAAGTAACTGCGACCGCATAATTACTCTATGAGTGATATGAATTGACAGTCTTTTTGGTTGGAGAGGCTTCCTTGAATGTCGCGCTTTCTTACTCAAGTTCTGATTCACGACTGGTCTTGCTAGAAGACGCAGTTTACGCCGCCGCCAAAGGCAGTATTGTAGGAAATGTCTACGTGCTGAGCGATGACGTAAACCGAAGAGGACTCAAGTCGAAGATTCCGTCTTCGGTTCACATCATTAGCTACACGGACTTGGTAAAGATGATGGAAACTGAGAAGGTCGTTAACTTTCTTTAGGTGACATGTTTGAAGAAGAAAGTCTTCATCTCATTTCTAAAATCGCCTGTAGGTAGCACGTATTATCTCGAGGGTACTAGGATTGCACTAGGAATACTGAGCGGGAACGAAGAGCATGAAGTCACGATCGCGTGTCTTGGGAATGGTGTAAGATGCGCAATTCGAGGAGTCGATAGATCTTACGCCTCAAGTTTGCTCGACATGTTCGGACAGAATGAATCCGGCAAGAGATTCTATGTGGAGAAAGAATCTCTAAGAGAGGAAGGGATATCAGAATCGGAATTGGATGAGAGATTTGCGGTGGCCTCGCGTGAAGAGTTAAGCAAGAAGATGATCGATGCGGATCTCACTTTCAGCTTTTGAACAAAGCTCTAGACCCGCCTATTTTAATATGCCAGATAGACTGACCGTGTAGCTCGATGGCTTTCCTGTTTTTTGTCGCGCTGTGGTTGCACCTTTTCGCTGCAATTATCTTCATAGGCGGATCTTTCTTTATTTGGGTCGTCGTGTGGCCCGCCTCATACGACATAACAAAAGACGAGCCTGAGCGAACGAGAATTGTGGGAAAAATAGCAAAGCGCTTCGCATACTTTACCCACACCTCCTTGGCTGTTCTCGTGCTCAGCGGAGTGTATCTTGCATACTATATCTCGTCGCCATCAGCATTGTTCTCTACCTTCATTGGAAACCTCCTTCTGGCAAAGATAACCGTCGTTGTGGTAATGATCGCTCTAGTGTATGTCAACAACCTGTACCACGGCAAGAAAATAATGCGACTCGCAGCTCAACACAAACTGGAAGAAGTTGCACGAGTACGAAGACTGACTCACGCAGCCTCCTTCATCACGCTTGGATTGCTTGTGATGATAACCATTCTAGGCGCGGCTCTTGTAGCTTACTGAAACAATCAAGTTGTCCGAACTCGAACTCTTCATTGCGCAACGAGTTCAGATTTCTGACTGTATCTTGTCCAACCGCTGCAAGTCGTCTTGCGTATCCAGATCAAACAAAGATGCTTGCGATGTTTCGATTATCACGGCTTCGCTTATGTGATTTGATACTACCTTTTTCAAACCTCTAGTCGCTTCGTTGATTTCTCTTAGCTCTTTGAACAGCCTTCTTTCAAAGAGTATTGGATGTCCTGGAGAGCCTCGGTAACCTGCACTCACGATGGAGGCATGTGTTTTTGCAAAACCGTCTATCACGTTGTCTATGATTTGATGGTTCATTAAGACGACGTCTCCTGGAAGGATCATTAAGGCGTTATCCGATTCACCCACTTTCGAGACGCCCTTTCGAACAGAATAGCTTTGGCCTTTTTCAAATTCCTCGTTGTATACGATGTCGCAATCAAATTTTTCGAGCGCTTTGCAGAGCCTCTCAAAGTCGTGGCCTCCCACGACGATGACCCTCTGTGCCTTTGATTTGAGCGCCTCCGACACTACATTTTCTATCAGAGTAGCTGAGCCAAACCTTTCGAACAGTTTGTTCCGGCCGAATCTGGAGGACATGCCTGCAGCGAGTACTATGATTGGAATTCGAAGGTTGGTTGCGCTCAATAATCGACCCTATGCTCCGCTACAACGTTCAGTACAGAACTTACTAGAGTTAAGGGTTTTTCGCGAAATGTGAGGAAGGGACAGGCTCTCCTTGTCCCTTTTGTTCACCTAAGATATCTTCTTGCGATGACGCCCATGACTATGCCCCAGATGACGTATGCTACTGCTAGCGGGACAAACAACGTCAGAGCGGCGCCCAGACCCATAGAGACAAGTGTACCGGTGAAGGGTTGCACCACTACGCCTGAAAGAATCAGGGCTGTGATAATTAGTCCTAGCGCTGAAAAGCCGAGTCCCTTGTTAACGCTGTAGCTTCTGAAAAAGAAAGCGAAGATAAAGCCGGCTATCGCACCCTCTCCCATAAACCAGATCAGGCCGCTGACCGACGCAGCGTATGCTGGACCAGTTGCCCCGAACATGTAACCCACAACGCTGAACCAAGGAACCTGGATCAGGCCGAACGCAGTGAGTACAACAATGCTCAGTCCCATCATTACACTCGCAGTGAAGCCGCCGACTATGCCCATTTCCGCTTTTGTCCACGTTGACATTTCTTTTCTAGTTTGTACTAGCAACCCCCTCACTCTCCGACCAATTTCTTCGCTGATTGATCCACTTGGATAGATGCATCGACATCAACAGCCTTGGATATCGGAACCGGCGCTGCTTCCTTGGGCTTTGCCGGCGCCTTTGGTTTCTCTTGTTTCAAACGCCACCTCTGGCTGTCGTACTCCTTGATATAAGCTTCCTGCGTAATGTTACCTGTGAAGATGGCCTTGAGCACAGGCCAGTTGACGGGAATCACTGCGAAATAAATGTGCCCAATCACTAGTCCTATGAATAGAAAGGCAAACACATCGTGCAATATCCTGAACAGGTTGTCTATAGCGGGGCTCACTGCATAAAGCAGGCCGTAAGGATTCATCATGAATATTCCGGTTGCGCCGAGAATGACGATAGAAACCGCCATACCCCAGTGCAACGTTTTCATGAAAATGTCGTACTTGCCAGGCTTTGAATACTTTCTCGTCATTCCGAAAAAGTTCTTTGCCCTAACTCCGGTGTCCCGAATATCTTTCACGCCAATCCAGATGTTACTCCAGCCCCTCGTCACTGCCACATCCCAAACAATGTGAATCACGAGCAGTCCAAGAAGCGCCCATACCATGTCGGTGTGCCACATGAGAAGGCCTGCGGTGCTTGTGACGCCAAATGCAGCAAGAAGTGCGTCGAAGACTCCTGGAGCAAAAAGGGATATGCCGGTCAGCACTAATAGTCCGGTGACTACGAATAGAGACCAGTGGTAA
>JAKAPU010000136.1 GCA_021806865.1 archaeon | reverse complement strand
GGCGACACTCCATACTGTCTTTTGGATTACTTTCCAAAGGATTACATCACTTTCATCGACGAAAGTCACCTCGCCATCCCTCAGATACGAGGAATGTATGAGGGGGATAGGTCAAGGAAGGAAAACTTGGTGGACTACGGCTTCAGGCTTCCCTCAGCATTTGACAACAGGCCGCTGTTTTTCTCTGAGTTTGCCCTAAAGATGAACCAAGTCATCTACACTTCGGCGACGCCAGGGTCTTACGAAATGTCAAAGGCGGAGCAGGTCGTGGAGCAGATAATCAGACCGACGGGATTGGTCGATCCAGAGATCATTGTTCGCCCCGCCAAGACGCAGGTCGACGACCTTATTGGCGAAATCAGAAAGAGAGTTGTGAAGAAGGAAAGGGTACTCGTCACCACCCTGACAAAGAGGATGGCAGAGGATCTCGCCGAGTATCTTTCGGATCTCAAAATCAGCGTAAGCTACATCCACTCGGAAGTGGAGACGCTGAAGAGGATAGAGCTCTTGAGAGATCTCAGGCTTGGAAAGTACGATGTCCTAGTCGGTATCAACCTTCTAAGAGAAGGGCTCGACCTGCCAGAAGTAAGCCTAGTTGCTATACTCGATGCAGACAAGGAGGGCTATCTGAGATCTGATGTTTCGCTGATTCAAACAATTGGCAGGGCTGCTAGGAACGCCGCGGGTCAGGTGATCATGTACGCCGACCAGATCACCGACTCGATGAATCGCGCAATCGCGGAGACAAACAGGAGACGCACGATTCAAATCAAGTACAACGCGGAGAACCACATCACGCCAGAAACAGTCAGGAAGGAGATCAGGTCGTTGCTTGCTCAAACTCAAGAGATCCAGGAAGAGATATCAAAATCAAAAGAAAAGATGATCGTGGAGTCTCCCGAGTTTCCGCGAATAATCTCCGAATTAGAGGAGCAAATGAAGGTGGCTGCGAACAACCTGGAGTTCGAGTCCGCAGCGAAGATCAGAGACAAGATTCGAGCTTTGCTCAAGGCAAAGGGCAAGAGACTGGAAGACTAGTCGAAGCACGAAGCTTGAATATGGTCTAACAATGACTTTTCGAAGAATTTGCCACTTCATCTGCAGGTAATCGGCAGCAACAATCAGAACACATTTCTTCACCTGTTTCAACGGTGATCCTGCATGACGGACCGGCATATCGATAGGCCTTGGCAGCCAAGAGTGGTCAAAGATATGATGGATCTTGTCAAATCCGGGACAAAGAGAATCATACTGAACGCTCCGACAGGCAGCGGCAAGACAAAGATAGCGCTAGATTTGATCGACTCGATACGCAAGGAGTACGGTCTCGAATCATACGTCGCGGTGAGAACGATCAACGAGATGAATCCATATGATCAAGCCGTTGCAAAATTTCATCCTCGCCTGACATACAGGTATATGATTGGCAAGCGCAGAGGATGTGCTTACTACACTGAGGGAGACGACGCAAACTCTTCGCTTTGCGGCGCATGTCTTGGGAAAGAAATCATCACAGAGACCCATTTAGACAGATTCGGGGAAAAGAAGGAAAGAAAGGTTAGGAAGATCGTCGAAGAAAATGCTCGGCGCGTTATACGACCAGAGCAAGTCATCCAAGACGCGACAAAGGGGCTTGCTTTCCTGGAGAAAAAGTACGTGGCTGACAAAAAGGCGCCCGTCTGCCTGTACCACTCGCTCAAACAGATACAATCAGATTTTGTTCTCATGACGTATCCATACGTCTTGAACAAATCGATAAGGAGCGGAACGAGACTCGATTTCTCAGGCTCGCTGCTCATAGTAGATGAAGCGCACAATCTGGAGACCGCCGCTGGATTTTCACACAGCATTAGCTCCGATGGCATTGAAAGAGCCGGAAAGGAGTTTCTTTCGAAATGTCTTCCAAAGATTTCTGGATTTGATACGCAGCAGCTCGGTGCTGCCCTTTCAAGACTTTCAAAGCTAGTCAGCGAGTTTTCAACTTCATTACCTGAATCAAGTTACGAACTTGTTTTTCTTCAGGAAGAAACCCAAAAATCAAGACAGCAAGATAAGAGAGAGTTCGTTTCAAGAATCGAAACTGATCTAAAGACAGATTACGAAACGATATACGATGCATATGAGAAAATCGAAATCGCAAAGCAAGAGCTTGCGAGAGCAAAGAGACACGAGACGCTTCGGAATCCGTTCTTCTTCATAATCAATTTCGTGGACACGCTTTTCGAAGAGTACGACGATTACGAGCTATTCTCGGATAGTTATGGCAGTCTCTCAATAAGGCTTCTCGATCCGGCTCCTCCACTTCAGATACTGAAGGAGCCAGAGATTCTTGTGATGATGAGTGGTACGATGCCTTCCAGTGACTATGTGGAAAAGGTGTGGGGTATCGAAGGTTGCTCAGAAATCTCCGTTCTGCACGACTATGCCGAAGATTACTATCGCGTATTCAGTAAGGACAGTCTGCGATTCCAGGTTATCAATGATCCGGGGCTTGCGTCGAGCTGGAGTCACAGAAAAAGAGGTGGAGACGATCTGTGGCAAAAGTACGCTGAGATCATTACCAGTACCTTTGAAGACGAATCAAATCTCTCTGTTCTGGTCTGCTGCCCGTCGTACCCAGTGGCGCTCAAGATCTCAGAGCACATTCACGCGCCAAAATTTGTTGAGGACAAAGAGACTCCAATCGAGGAGGTAAAGAAGCTTATAATCGCAGGTGGAAGAAGGATAATCATTGCTGTCGCACACGGGAAGCTACTGGAAGGTGTAGAACTCGTGGAGAATGGAAGAAGCCTGATCGACTCGGTCGTGGTGGCTGGCATTCCTTATCCAGTTCCTGATGATCTGTACAAGCTCAGGTTTGCCAAGGTTACAGAGAGGCTCGGAATCTTGGACGGAACCGAAGAAATCGGGCGTTTCGAAAGGGAGTACTTCAGACACCAGCCCGCCCTCATGGCCGTCAAACAGGCGATAGGAAGGGCTAACAGATATCCGGAGGACAGGGCAAGAATAATTCTTGCGGACACTCGATTCAACAGTGCAATCTGGAAAAGGGACCTTCTTCAGCAACACTGACTACTGATTTCCTACCAACATTGGCAAGCCGTTCAAAGAGGCGCCGTGCCATTGCTAGCTCGCTTCACTGGATTAGAATGCAAGTCTATCGGAGGACGATTTCTACGAATCTCTTTCACTTCCAAATCTCCAATTCTTTCCAAAGCTACAAGTTAATGTTTTTAGACGTGAAGGGACATTGCCAAAGGAAAGGTCTCACGCCTCTTGTCAACCACTCTAAGCCTGGCCGATGTCGCGAACAATGGATGCAAGGATGAGTACACCGACCACATCGTGTACATGCGGCTGGCGGAGGGAACAAAGAGCCAGAAGCTCAAGGACGTTCTCACAAAGTTATCAGAGACAGAGTACGGCCACTACCAGTTCTGGAGCAAGTACGCGACAAAAAAGGAGGTAAAGGTACCAAAACGGGTGGTCTACCTGATACTTTTTCTCAAGCTGATATTTGGAACGACCTTCGCGGTCAAGTTTCTTGAAAAGCATGAAGCAAAAACGATCGCAGGTTACAAATCAGTCGCCCATCTCATCCCGGAGCCTGACACGGCTGAGTTTCAGAAAATAATCAGCGACGAAGTTGAGCACGAAAACACTTTTGCCAACCAGGTTCAGGGAAGCTACATCAAGTACATTTCATTCATAGTTCTTGGGCTTGCCGATGCGATAGTAGAAATCTCTGGGATACATGCAGGCTCTCTTGGAATATACGACTCGACCGAGCTAACTGGTCTGGCCGGAATTGTTGCAGGTGCGGCCGCCTCACTCGCAATGGCTTCGGCCGCATACGCGCAAGCGAAGCAAGGGTTTCAGGGTTCCGCTTCAATTTCAGCGGTATTCACCGGCATCTCATATTTCATCAACGCAGTGCTTCTTGCTTCTCCATACTTTTTCACCAAGGACATGATAACTGCGATCACAACTTCGGTGATTTTGGCAGTAATAATAATCTCTTTCATCAGTTACTATAACTCGGTGGTGTCCGACGGGCACTTTTCCAAGGACTTTGGCGAGCTCGCAGGGATCATGCTCGGAGCAACAGTTGCTCTGTACTTCTTCGGCCTGCTTATCAGATCGATATTCGGAATTACCATCTAGACGCACGGGTATGCTCTTTCAGGTATAGGATTACTCTGCATTCGCTCAAAGAAAAAGCAGACCTTGATACACGAAACAGTTAAGAGACGTTTTACCCCGCGATATTAGAGCTCTCTCGGCGGCGCAGTTATTTTTTGAGTATCGAAAACTCGTACGACATTCAAAAATCCAAAGACAAGATAATCATCAGGGGAGCGCGCCAGCACAACCTCAAGAACATCAATCTTGAGATTCCGAGAGACAGGTTTGTCGTGATCACTGGTCTTTCCGGATCTGGAAAGTCCTCGCTTGCATTCGATACGATTTACGCAGAAGGACAGCGAAGATATATCGAATCCCTCTCCGCCTATGCGAGACAATTTCTCGGACAGATGGACAAGCCCGACGTTGATTATATAGAGGGACTGTCTCCGGCGATATCCATCGAACAGAGAACTGCAGCCAAGAACCCCAGATCTACAGTCGCTACTGTCACAGAGATCCACGATTATCTCCGTCTTTTGTTTGCACGTATTGGGATACCTCACTGTCCTAACTGCCACAAGATCATCTCAAAGCAGACGGTTGACCAGATGGTCGATCAGGTGATGAAACTCAAGGAAAACACAAAGATACAGGTTCTATCACCTGTGATCAAGGCACAGAAGGGAGAGCACAGAGATATTTTCAAGAACCTCAGGAAAGAAGGATATTCGCGAGTGCGAGTCGATGGCAAGATACGCGAGCTAGAAGAAGAGGAAATCAAGCTCGAGAAAAACAAGAAACACACGATCGAAGTGGTGGTAGATCGTATAGTAGTAAAAGCGGGCGTAGAAAAGAGGCTAGCCGATTCAATCCAAACTGCATTAGAGCACTCGAAGGGAACAGTTGTCTTTGATATCAACGGCAACAAGGCTCAAGAGATCGTTCTGAGTGAGGCTATGGCTTGCCCAACCTGCGGTTTTTCTCTGGAAGAACTGTCTCCGAGAATGTTCTCTTTCAACAGCCCGTTCGGCGCTTGCAAGCAGTGCCTTGGTCTTGGTTACCTTCTCAACATGGATCCCGATCTCGTGATACCTGACAGGACAAAATCGATCAGCGAAGGGGCGATAGTCACAATGCCAGATACAGACAGCTGGTCGATGCACCGACTTTCGAGGGTCGCCGATGAGTACGGATTCAGCATGGACACACCGATTAACAAGCTGAAGAAAGAGCACATCAAGATTCTTCTCTACGGCGACGGAACACAAAGAGCTAGGCAGCGTGGCTTTCACGGCTGGTACCACAGCAGAGGCTGGGAGGGAATCCTACCACAGATGGAGAGACGCTACCTGGAAACAGAGTCTGAATACATGAAGGAGTGGTACGCGAAGTACATGAGTAACCAGCGCTGCCCTTCGTGCAATGGCGAGAGGTTTAAGCCGGAGATACTTGCTGTTACGGTCAACGAGAAATCAATCTCTCAAGTCTCCCAGATGTCGATCAGACGTGCGATAGATTTCTTCTCGAACCTCGAGCTAACAGAGAAGGAAAGGATAATCTCTTCCCAGATTCTTAAAGAGATCAAATCGCGTCTTTCGTTCCTAGTGAACGTAGGGCTAGACTATCTCACACTGGAGAGGGCAGCCGCAAGCCTCTCTGGAGGAGAGGCTCAAAGGATCCAGCTTGCAACGCAAATTGGATCGAGCCTCGTCGGGGTTCTCTATATCTTGGACGAGCCTTCAATTGGACTCCACCAGAGCGACAACAGGAAGCTTATCGCAACACTGAAGGCTCTGCGCGACATTGGAAACACTGTCCTAGTGGTGGAGCATGACGAAGAGACAATACTGGAATCGGACTATGTGGTTGACTTGGGGCCGGGTGCCGGAGTTCACGGTGGGTATGTTGTTGCAACTGGAACACCCAAAGAAATAAGAGAAAATCCACAATCTATTACAGGTCAATACCTTTCCGGAAAGAGAAGCATCCCAGTGCCCGAGAGACGGCGCACTCCGTCGGGCAGATATTTGATCGTAAAGGGAGCAAAGGAAAACAATCTCCAAAACATTGACGCAAAGTTTCCTCTTGGAGTATTCACGTGCGTGACGGGTCTCTCGGGATCTGGCAAGAGCTCGCTTGTCAACGATATTCTTTACAGAGCGCTCGCCCAGAAGCTGTACTATTCGAAGGAAAAACCTGGTGCACACGAAAATATTCTGGGAGTCGAGAACATCGACAAGGCAATCATAATCGACCAGTCACCAATCGGGCGAACGCCGAGATCAAATCCTGCTACCTATGTCGGACTCTTCACCGATATTCGAGATCTATTCGCTAGGCTTCCAGACGCGCAGGCACGAGGGTACCAACCTGGCAGGTTCAGCTTCAATGTCAAGGGAGGCCGCTGTGAAGCGTGCGAAGGTGATGGAATAATTAGGCTTGAGATGCACTTTCTCCCAGATGTTTACGTGCCCTGTGAAGTATGCAAAGGAAAAAGGTACAACAGGGAGACCTTGGAGATCAAGTACAAGGGGAAGAGTATCGCAGACGTGCTTGAGATGACGGTGGAGGAAGCTTTGAGCTTTTTTGAGAACATTCCTAAGATTAGAAGGAAGCTGGATACACTCAACGATGTGGGGCTAGGGTACGTAGAATTAGGGCAATCAGCGACAACTCTCTCTGGTGGCGAAGCGCAAAGAGTCAAACTTGCCTCGGAATTGTCAAAGAGGCCGACTGGAAAGACTCTCTATTTATTGGACGAACCCACAACAGGCTTACACTTTGAAGACATCAAGAAACTGCTTGGTGTACTCGGGAGACTCACCGACGCTGGTAATACAATAATAGTGATAGAGCATAACCTCGACGTGATCAAGACTGCCGACTGGATTATGGACCTTGGGCCGGAAGGCGGTGAGCGTGGAGGGAGAATAATTGCAGAGGGCACTCCCGAGGAAGTTGCGAATGTGAAAGATTCATTCACAGGTCAGTTTTTGAAGCACATGCTGTTTCCAAATACTCGATCGATGGAAAGTAGAGAGATTGCAAAACCTGTCGCCGCAGCAAGTGGTATCAACACCACTTAGCGAGTTTGGCAAGATCCCTGATAGGGCGGGAGTGTACATTCTGAAAAACTCGGAAGATACTCCTGTCTACGTAGGAAAAGCAACGAGTATCAAGAACAGAGTACTAGCTCATCTTCGCCCCAGATTTGACGATCCAATTGGTCAGGTGCTGAAAGACCAGATCAAAAGTGC
>JAKAPU010000135.1 GCA_021806865.1 archaeon | reverse complement strand
TCTCATTGTTTTGATGTGATTGAGTCTACGAGAGGAAGACTTCAATTCATGTGCAGTAATCTCAGGATAGGATGCTTTAGAAGCTTTGCTATTGCTACTTTCTACTTGAACTATGTCTATGCCGATGAGCCTGGCACCAGCTCGAACAAAAGGTCGTGGAGATCGAGGGTCTCAGCCGTTCTTACCAAGAAAAAGGGCAAATGGATGATAGTTCACGAACACTGGTCGCCACTTGAGAGCATGATCAAGGATGCTCCGCAATACGAACTTCCTCGAGTCGCAGTTTCCTGACGCTCAATCGTGAAGTGGGTCAATAAATATCGTTCTAGTGCATTGTATACTATTAGAGAAGAATGCTGAAGCAAGAGGAATCCCAGCATGAACGGACGAACGAAGCTAGCAAGACCAAAAGAAGAAATGTCGACTGGAACAAAGTAGTCGAATGGGATAGGCAATACTGCTTCCACATAGAAAAGGCATTGAGTGAGTGGACTCCAATTCCGATATCAAAATGTGAAGGCTCGTACGTCATAGACGCAAACGGAAACAAGATACTTGATTTCCTTTCTGGGCTCATTTCTGTTAACGCAGGGCAGCGAAATCCAAGGATTGTCGAGGCTATCAAGAGTTCGTTGGAAGACTACGGGTACCTTTGGGAGTTCTTCACAACTCCTTACAAGTCGGAAGCTGCGAAACTAATCGTTAAGGACATTCTGGGTCCAGACAAGTGGGCGGGAAGAGTCCATTTCGTTGGGTCGGGCAGCGAGGCAAACGAAGAGGCTCTTCAGATAGCGAAACTCTACACCAACAGGCCATACATTATCACGCGGGAGTACTCTTACCACGGTTGGACGCAGGGTGCTGGAGCCTGTTCACGTGTGAGGTTTTGGAGAGGGTCTCTATCATCTCCAAAGGGTAAGGAATACCGACCTGTCCCAGGCTTTCCAACAGACGGCTATTTCCCTGCTCCTGCTCCTTTCTGTTACCGATGCCCTTACGGATATGGCGGCCCAGAGCAATGCCAAGTCAACGGGAAAGTAGCATGCTTAAACGAACTTGAGCATTTGATATTGAGTCTAGGACCAGAAAATGTAGCAGCTGTGATTACTGAACTTGTTTGTGGAGGATCTCTTGTCGTCTCTCCGGTTGAGTGGGTGAAGGGACTCCGTGACCTCACCAAGAAGTACGGCATACTTCTCATTGATGATGAAGTAATGGCGGGATTCGGCAGAACTGGGAAATGGTTCTGTTACCAACATTACGGCATTACTCCGGACATAATAACAACTGCCAAGGGGATAATTAGTTCTCACCTGCCTGCAGCAGGCGTAGTAGTGAGCAAAGAGATAGCGAGCTTTTTCGACAAGTATCGCTGGTGGCACGCTGTCACCTTCTCATCTCATCCAGTATCAATGGCGGCTGTTGTAGCGAACCTGCATTTCATGATCGATGAAGATCTTCCAAAGCGAGCAGAAAAGTCGGGAAGATACCTTGAGAAGCGATTGAGGGAGATCGCCCCAAGACACAAGTGTGTAGGGCAGGTTAGCGGGATGGGACTTTTCTGGGGTATCGAAGTGGTGCGGAGTAAGAAGACAAGGGAACCTTTTGTCAAAGAGGACAGAGACGTGACAGGAGCAGGCGATATATCGAACTGGCCAACCACAGTTGTCCAGCAGAAAGCCTTGGAAAAAGGCGTATTGCTGGGAGGGTTTGTTCCAAACTGCCTCAGACTTGGGCCCGCTTTGACAGTTACCGAGGCAGAGATTGACCGGGCAATAGATGCTTTGGACTACGCACTGAGATTCCTCGACAAGGAGTGCGACTAGAGGTGGCCACCATGTCATTAGCCCTGACAAGCGCAAAAATGTTCGTCGATGGAGAAGAAGTCGATTCAGAATCTGGCAAGACATTCAAGGTCTATAACCCGGCTGACGGAAGCGCAATCGCGACGGTTCCAAAGGCCGACAAAGGTGATGTGAAGAAGGCTGCAGAAGCGGCGAAGAAGGCTTCGCAATCTTGGAGCTCCAAGACGGTCGCAGAAAGAAGCAAGGCCCTTCTGGCCATCGCGGATCTCCTGAGAAAGAACAATGATGTTCTTGCTGAGATGGAAACAAAAAATCACGGTTCACCGATCAGACGCACAAAGAATTTCGATGTGGGACTCTCAGCAGAGATCTATGAATATTATGCTTCGATTGCAAGAGGAAAGCTCGGCGAAGTAAATCCTGTGGGGCCTCATGTCTTGGACTTTACTGTGAGAGAGCCAGTCGGCGTTGCTGGTCTGATTGTTCCCTGGAACTTTCCGTTGCTAATGTCAAGCTGGAAAATTGCACCAGCATTGGTGAGCGGGAATACCGTGGTTGTGAAACCAGCAAGTGTAACCCCACTTACCACATTGATGTTTGCAAAAATCGCAAGCAAAGTGTTGCCAAAAGGAGTTCTGAACGTCATCACGGGACCAGGAAGCCTGGTTGGAGAAGAAATGGTAGCGAACAAGAATATTGACATGATTTCCTTGACGGGCGAAGTCGAAACCGGGAAGCGAGTGATGGAGCTTGCTTCCAAATCAGTGAAGAGAGTAGTCACTGAACTGGGCGGCAAAAATCCTCTGATAGTGATGGAGGATGCGGATCTGGAATCAGCCATCGAGGGGGCAATATTCGGATCGTTCTTCAACAGTGGACAGGTATGCGCAACATGTTCGAGGATATACGTACACGAAAAGCTTCACGACAAATTCGTCAACTACTTTGCAAAGGCCGCATCTAAGCTAGTTGTGTCTAATCCGCAACATCTGGAAACTGATATGGGTCCAGTTGTATCTTTCGAACACAAGGAAAAGATTGACGGCTACGTCCAAAAGGGCCTAGAGGAAGGAGCCAAACTGGTCGTTGGAGACACAAAGAAGAAAAATGCTCCAACCGATGGCGGAGCATACGTACTACCGACGGTGTTCACGGATGTTGACCAAGATATGAAGATAGCCCAAGAGGAAATATTCGGCCCCGTTGCTGCGGTGCTGAGCTTTGAGAACGAGGACGAGGCGCTGAACTTGGCAAACGATTCTATCTACGGGCTGAGTGGATCTCTTTGGACAAAAGACCTTACCCGTGCACATAATTTCGCGAGCAGGATGCACGCAGGCACTGTGTGGATAAATGAGCACTTGATAGTCTATCCAGAAAGTCCCTGGGGAGGATTCAAACAGAGCGGTCTAGGAAAGGAACTTTCGCCTCACGCCCTAGAAGAGTACACCCGACTTAAACACATTAGTTATGACCTAACGGGGCTAAAGAAGAAGCCGTGGTATAATCTAATTAATCCCCATCCGTTGACCGCGGAGTAGTCATAAATGACTCAACAAAAAAAGGAACAGACCTTTGTCAGGGAAGCGACAGGCCTTGTGAGAGAGCTAGGAGCGCTGGATAGTTTTGTTTTCAATTTCCTGAGTATGAACCTCTTTGGAGTCTTTGTACTGATGGTGTTCGCGATGGCACTTTATCCCACTGCGAATCTCTCTCTGTCTACCGTCGCCGCTTTGTTACCTGCTCTAATCATTGCTCTAACCTACGTCCTTATGTCAATCGCAATGCCAAGAACCGGAGGCGATTATGTGTGGGTCGCGAGAGTAATACATCCTGTCGTGGGGTTCATAGTAAACTTTGGTCTGACGTTCGTCCTCTTCACATTCATCGCAATAGATGTTACTGTATTCACACAGTGGGGAGTTGGCGCATATTTTTATGGAATCTTTGTTAACACAGGAAGCACGAGCGCCTTGAATATTTTTGTAGATCTCAATCAGCAGGGAAGTTGGCTTGTGTTTGGAATCGCTGTTGGGCTGATTGTTGCTGTCGCAGTTGCCGTTGGTCTCGGCGCAAAGACGGCGTTCAGGATTCAAAGGGTGGTCTGGGCATTCGTCCTTATCGCGGCTGCTGCATATCTAGCACTCGCCCTAACTACTGGCCACAGTACCTTTGTTGCAAATTTCAATCAGAATTCTGGTACCAACGTCACCTCTGTGATGACTGCGGCAACGAGCAGTGGATTCAATGATACTATTGTTCTTTCTGGAACTCTACTCGGTTTCGTCTATATGTTCCTAAACTTTACCGGTTTCAACTACTCGGCCTATCTTTCGGGAGAGATAAGAAACATACGGAGATCACAATTCATCGGAATAATCGCTTCTCTTCTTGTTTTCGCTGGTCTCCTGATTTTGTTCATCGAAGTCACACAGAACGTTTTCGGCTACGACTTTTTCCACGGGTTATCGTACTTGTTCGGGCAAATCTTCTTTGGAATCAATCCACAGGTGCCATACCCAAGCACTCTCCCACCAGCATTTCCAGAGTTCTTTGTAGGCTATCTTACTTCCAACCCAATTCTGATCTTCTTGATCACGATTGGTTTCGGTCTCTCGATTCTAATTAATGCGGTTCCGTACACCTACGTTTCGACCAGAAATATGTTCGCGTGGTCGTTTGACAGAAGCGTTCCCGCTGCATTGAGCAGGGTCGATGACAGGTTTCACTCCCCGTACGTAGCGATAATCATCACGACCGTCTTGTCGATCGTAATCACATACCTCTCGGTGTTCACGACGATCTCGGTCCTCTTCACTTACATCACTTTTCTGTTTGCACTATTGTACACAATCGTTGGAATTTCTGCAATTCTATTTCCGTTCAGAAGAAAGGATGTGTTCGATTCTTCGCCAAACATTGCAAAAAAGAAGATAGGGGGCTTGCCAATCATAAGTATTCTTGGAGCTCTTTCTATGATTTCCTCATTGTACATGGGGTACGCTCTTTTTACGCCAGACTTCTCCGGTCCATTTATCGCGGAGAACTTTTACGTCGTGCTCGTGGTATTGATAGCTCCAATCATAATCTACTTCATTTCGTACGCGTATTACAAGAGTAAGGGTCTCAACGTCACATTGGCTCAGAAAGAGATTCCACCCGAGTGAACGTAGGACCAAAAATTTGATATGACAGAACAAGATGCCGTGGCTGAGGCAAGGAGATTAGTCGCAGCGGCAGAAGGCCGTGGTGTCACTCTGAGACTCCTCGGAGGTATTGCGTTCCGCCTTCGGAGCCCAAGCTCTCTTTCCGCAAATCTCAGTAGGCACTACGTCGACATTGATTTCATAGGCTTGAGGAATCAACGTAAACACATTCAGAACATGTTCACAGATCTGGGATATCAACCACGCACAACTTTCAACGCCATGAATGGACACACCAGGCTGATATTCAACGACATTGAAAGGGAACGCCGAGTGGATATCTTTCTCAACGTTTTTGAGATGTGTCACAAATTCGATTTTACCAATCGTTTGACCATTGACAAGACCACACTTCCACTTGCGGATCTTCTCTTGACAAAGCTTCAGGTCTACGAGATTACAGAAAGAGAATATCGCGATGTCATAGCATTTCTGAAGGACAATCAACTTGGAGACAGAGATGGCCCTGATACAATCAACCAAAGTTACATATCGAAATTGTGCAGCGATGACTGGGGTTTGTATCGCACCGTTACGCTGAACCTAGACAGGATAAGCAAGAGTTTATCCGGTTACCTGAACAATCTAGACGAGCAAGCTCTGGTCGATGCAAAGATCAATGACCTCAGAAAGACTCTCGAAGAGCACGAAAAGTCATTTTCTTGGAAATTGCGTGCCAAAGTTGGTGAGAAGGTCAAATGGTACCAGTTGCCAGAGGCTGATAGAGAAGTCGTAGATTCAAGGCCCGGTGTTGAGCGTCTAAATGCAGAGTTAAAGTAGAGAACCTGGATGAGAGAACCAATCAATTAGAATTGAAAGCGTCTTTGTACATTCTGTGTTTGAAGAAATCGAGTTCCGATAAAGGAGAACAATCGAATGAGTAAGACAACAATATTCTTTGTCACCGACGTCCACGGTTCTGATGTGTGTTTTCGGAAGTTCATAAACGCGGGCAAATTTTACGGAGCAAACGTCCTCGTGCTCGGTGGCGACATCACGGGAAAGATGATCATCCCGATTGTTGAACAGGATGACGGTACTCACAAGTGCACACTGTTTGGTAACGACATGACCCTGAAGAGTCACGAGCAAGTGGAAGATACTGTCAAGACGATTAGAAACGCTGGGGCTTACCCGTACGTGACAGGAAGAAAGGAATTCCAGGAGCTACAGGCAAAACCAGATTCGGTGAAGAGGCTTTTCACAAAACTAATGGTAGAGGGAATCAGGCGGTGGATGAAGCTTGCGGAGGAGCGATTGGATCATTCGGGGATTGGGTGCTACATATCTCCAGGCAATGACGACATAATCGAGATTGACGAAGCTCTCGATTCCTCAACCTATGTTGTCAATCCGGAAGAAAAGGTTGTGGATATCGGTGGGAATGAAATGATAACGCTAGGCTACGCGAACCATACTCCCTGGAACAGTCCGCGTGAGGTCGACGAAGAGGTTCTCGAGCAGAAGATAGAGAAAATGTGCGCAAATGTGAAGGATATGAGGAAGACCATCTTCAACCTGCACGTGCCTCCGATTGATACAATCATTGACCAGGCACCGATGCTCGACGAAACTCTAAAACCGGCGCTGAAGGGAGGACACATTCAAATGATTTCGGCTGGAAGCATTGCCACCCGCAAGATGATCGAGAAGTACAGTCCGCTTATTGGTCTGCATGGTCACATACACGAATCGAAGGGCGTAGAAAGGGTTGGTAAAACGATGTGCTTCAATCCAGGAAGCGAGTACGGTTCTGGTATCCTTCGAGGCTTGATTTGCCAGATCGAGGGAGACAAGATCAAGTCGCATTTGTTGACCTCAGGCTAATGTATAGTAACTTATCTTGTAAGCGCTTCGCGCAATTGAATTCTTCTCACGAGAGAAGTGGTTTGCGTATCTCAAAATGCGTATTTGCTGGCAGATCAGATGGAAAGATCATCATTCGGGTGAACGCAGTGCAGAGTGCCTGATGACTAACTAACTGCCTAACTAGGCAACTGAGTGAACGTTCATGTTCGTAGATTTTCAAAATAGGTTCTCGTAAGTCCGCATCGGACATGAGCAACGAGATATTGCTTCCGCCTACGAGAAGTTTACAGCGTCTTTAGAAGGATAGCGAAGAGCTAGTCCTTTACTTTTTGACGAGAAGACATTATACTCATTTCAATGGTGCGACTAGCGCATTTCCTAGCGCGGCTTTCGAACAAGCGAGCTTACTGTCATGGGCCTGCAATGTGAGAGTCACCGAGTAAGAGCCAAATTGTTAGTAATATCTGCGATTGACTACGCAACTCAATCGCGTCTTTCTTGTCGAACAATAGCAATAGCACATAGACTAGCAAACTTTTTCGTACGCACAATAGCAGCCACCTGTGTCAAATATCATAGGCTCTCATGTTTAATTCCAAGAGCTCTTGTGACGGACACATGACCAATCCCAAGCCAGAATTGGAGGGCAAGCTGGAAACGGCTATTCATCTTGTAGAGCAGGTAGAGACAGAGGTCGACC
>JAKAPU010000134.1:4202-7617 GCA_021806865.1 archaeon | reverse complement strand
TGATTCGCCTACCCTTGTAGGAGTGTCGGTGAGAAACGGAAGCAAGACGGAGAAGGTCCTTTCAAAGGCTCCGAGTTTTTCACTCTGCTGGCTCGGATACTCGGTCGAGTCAGAAAGAATAGTCAACGACCTTTCATCAAAGGCGGGAAGCGAGGCTGACAAGCTCAAAACGTTTGGCATTCCTTACAAGACGATCGGAGGGGTGCCGGTTCTTGACGATTCGGAAGCGTTCATCGTGTGCAGAAAAATGTCATCCGAGGAGATCGGAGATCACACCTTGTTTGTTGGAATAATTCAAACAGCCAGGGCTTCGAGCGATTTCTCCGAGGATGAGTACTGGCGGTTCAACAGTTACAAACCGATGCTATACCTTGGTAGCAACAAGAAACATCTCTTTGCAACGCTCTAGCACTTGGACAGGGGCAGGTACCTGACGCGCACTTCGTCCCCCTCGCCTTCCTGTGCCTCCGTGATCTTGCCCTTTCGCTTCAGATTTTCCAGATGGGCTAGCGTTTCCATCACGGCGGCTCGCTTTTCCCATGCGCTGAGCTTTTCCCACGAGCCGGTGTACCAGCGGAGTTTTGACGCAACCTCGTACCCGGACATCGCACCGTTTCCAGAGTTCACCACATCCAGAGTGTTTTGGAGCCTTTCGACGTGGTGTTTCTCTATTTCACCTAATCTTTTCGGAAGGTTGTCGAACACGTACTCGTGGCTGGGCAACACCTTGGTTACATCATATTCTCTCAACGTTTCCAGGGAATTCAGATAATCTCCGAGCGGATCGCCATCATAGAGCGGCGAGAGCGAAACGTTGGGCGTGATTGTGGGAAGAACGTGATCTCCAGTGAAGATAAGTTTCGAGCCGTTTCGTTCGTAGAGGCAGATCTGACCAATCGTGTGTCCCGGCGTATGGATCACCTCGAAAGCAAACCTCTTGCCGACTCTGAGCAACTCTCCGCCGTCAAGTCTTACATCTGGCGGGATCGGGTTGACGAATTTTTCCAAAGCAGAAGATCCGAGAATCTCGTTTAGTACGCTGTCTGGAGTTCCGTGCGTGTGAAGCCAATCGTGTAGGTTTGCAAGAAATCTTGCCTGATCCTGAACGTTTTCTCTTAGGCTATCCGCATCGGCCTTGTGCATGTAGACCCGGCAGCGCAGCGCTTGCTTCTTTATTCGATCAGCCAGTCCGAAGTGATCTGGATGAAGATGCGATATGACCACGTTTCGAACGTCTTTGATAGACAAACCAATCTCTGCAAATCCATCAGTCAGCGCCTTGTACGAGTCCTCCTCATTCCATCCGGTGTCAATCAGCAGGTTATCTTCGCCGTCGCGTGCAAGGTACACAAACACATACCTGAGTGACTTGATTGGAACAGGTACCTTGATCTGATACAGTCCGGGGACAATTTCCACTGGCATGTTGATACTCAACTGGATTCACTGCTAAAGTTTCGAGACTAGGAATTCCTGCGTTCCTTCCGGATCAAATTTTCCATAAAAAATTCGCCAGCCCTATACGATGTGCGCACCAGCGGCCCAGATGCGACGAACCTGAAACCCATAGATTCCCCGATCTCCCTGAACCTTTCAAACTTGGACGGGTGCACGTACTCCTCAACCTCCAGGTGCCAGCTTGAAGGCCTCAGATACTGACCTATCGCCAGAATATCTACATCTATGGCACGGAGATCTTTCATCGACTGGACGACCTCCTCGTCTGTCTCGCCTAATCCGAGCATGAGCGAAGACTTTGTGTAAACGGAAGAGTCCATCTCCTTGATCGCCTTCAAAACATCCAACGATTGTCGGTAGTTTGCTCTTCTGTCTCGCGCCTTTGCTTGGAGTCTTTCGACAGTCTCAATGTTGTGTGCAAACACGTCGGGATGAGCCTGGACTATCTTTCTCACTGCTTCCAGATCGCCCTTAAAGTCAGGAGTCAGCACCTCGATGAGCATGGTGGGGTTTTGTTTCTTTGTCTCCACTATGGTCTGGGCAAAGTGTCCTGCGCCTCCATCAGAAAGGTCGTCTCTGTCAACCGAGGTCAGAACAACGTAAGAGAGTTTCATCTCTTTAAGTGCAATCGCGATCTTGAGTGGTTCGAATTCATCGACTACCATGTTCGGGGTTCCGCTCTTCACAGCGCAAAACCTGCAGCCGCGGGTGCAAGTGTCTCCAAGAAGCATGAAAGTCGCCGTGCCTCCGCCCCAGCATTCTGCAATGTTCGGACAGTGAGCTTCCTCACAGACGGTGTGAAGGCCGAGTTCTCCAGAGAGAACCTTGAGGCGCTTGTAGCTCTCTCCATCCGGGGGCCTCACTTTAAGCCACTCGGGCTTGGGCTGTGTGTTCGCCGCCTGCACGAGGAATCAGTGTTTCAAAAAGTTCTCATCGTATATATCCTGATTGGATGAGAAGGGAAGGACTACGTGCGGCCGGGTGATGATTCCTGAAAATGAGGCTAGTTCAACAGGATCTGATAAAAGACGTCGTCTTCCCATCTAGAGAACTTGAATCCGACTTGTTTCAAATGACCGACGAATTCGAATCCCAGTTGTTCATGCAACTTGACACTTGCTTCGTTGCTTCCAGCAATGCAAGATACGATTGCATGAAATCCAAGATCTCTTGCGCGTGAGATAATTTCCTCTATCATGAGACTTGCGAGTCCCTTCCGCCTAAACTCCTTGTGTACGTACACCGACAATTCTGCGGTTCTTCTGTAACCCGCCGACTGTCTGAATGGAGAGATGCTGCAATATCCAGCAATCTTTCCATCTTCTGTCTCAGCAACAATAAGCGGATACCTTCCTCCATGATTTGAAAACCAGCTCTTTCTTCGCTCGACAGAGAAGGTCTCGATCTCAAAAGTGGCAGTCGTGTTCAATATAGCTTCGTTGTAGATTTCAAGTATACCAGATAGATCTTCCTCTTTTGCATCCCTCAGCCTCACTTCGCATTTTGATGAGAGCAATTGACAAACACACACTTTGAGCTGATGAATCTAGTCTTATGTCTATAAAAGACTGTCGTATGTTAGTCATTTGTCTCAATCACAAAGAAGACTATGAACAGTTGTTCATGCTGGTACGGTTCAAGACAGATCGCATACGTAGTGAAATCGTCTATTCCCATGCGAATTTTCCGCTCGAGTAGATCGGAGCGTCATCAAAGTAGACCGTTCCGCCCTCCTTCATGTTCTTTATCATGTCGATGTGAATGGCGCTCTTGTTGATTCCACCTGATTCTTCAAAGGACTGTCCCACTGCCATATGAATGGTATCGCCCATCTTTTCATCGAAGAGAATATTCTTGGTGAACTTGTTTATCCCTCTGTTCATTCCGATGCCCAGTTCGCCCAATCTCTTTGCGCCCTCGTCAGCGGCAAGCATCTCCTTGAGCAAGTCACTACCCT
>JAKAPU010000134.1:0-4192 GCA_021806865.1 archaeon | reverse complement strand
CTACCCTACTCGGCACTGAATTCAACCGCTTCGCCGTTCTTGAATACTAGTCGCGCGCCTTTGATTTCATGCCCTGCGTAAATGATGGGGAGATCAAAGTATACTCGGCCGTTGACTGTGGAATCAATAGGCGAGACAAATACCTCGCCTCCCGGTAGATTCTTTTCTCCGCCGTCAATGATCGGTTTTCTTCCTTCTATTGAGAATGAAATATCAGTGTCTTTGCCGACAATGTGTACTCTCTTCGAAGCTATCATCTTGTCGTAAAGTACTCTCATCTCCGCTACCTTCTTCGACCAGTCCTGCAGAGTCGCAGAGTACACGAAATCGGAGTACGCCTCAAATGACATCTTCGCATCTTGTGCGAGTGCCTTTGTAGGGTGCAAAGTAATGTTCCATCGTTTGCTCAAGACAATTGGACTGAGTGGTGCTTGGGCTCGTGCAACCGTTTGCATCTTGTGCGGTGATACATCGGACAATTCCTGCGAGTTGGAGAAGGAAAAGATGTTGATCAAAACGTCGCTTTCTTTGACAAGATTCAGTACTTGAGATGGCAAAACAGATAGCGTTTCATCACTCGCAGCAAGTGTGTAGGCCCTGTTGAAGGAAGGATCGTTGTTTAAGACGATGTAGTGGGCTCCAATTTTACCAAGCTGTGCAGCCATTTCAGTGATCAGGTCCGCTGCTTCGGCGCTTGCTAGTATCACCACAAAATCGTTCTTCTTCACGGCGCACGAGTAGTTTACTACAATCTTCGCGTGTTCTGCTACTCTTGGATCAGGCATGAATTAGAGATCATTTGACTTCGTTTTTCTGGATGCGATATTAGGATTTGGATTTTCGAATCGCTAACAAAATCATTGGTTGCGGTCATGAATCATAAGCAACTGGTTACGCAACCACCATTAAGTCATTCCTGACCGTATCGGGTCAATCTTCTGAAATTTAGCGCAAACCCATTTACAGCTTTAATAGTCGACTTTTAGCTTGAACTATTGATTTCCATGACAGCTATCAAGATTAGAGTAGAACCGCCAGGGCCAAAGGCAAGGAAGGTAGTTTCAAAGACAAACAAGCTACTCTCGCCCTCAATTTCTAGGTTCTATCCTCTTGTCGTGGAAAGCGCTCACGATTGCATCGTGAAGGATGTCGATGGCAACGAGTACATCGATTTCAATTCTGGCATTGCTGTGCTGAACGTGGGATCAACCAACGATGATGTCGTCAAGGCGGCAAAGGAACAGCTCGAAAAGTTCACTCACTATTCTTACACCGATTTTTACTACGAGAACATCAATGAACTTGCAGAACGCCTTGCAAGGATCTACCCCGGAGGCAGGGGCGACGGCAAGCAGGTGTTTTACGGCAACTCTGGTGCGGAAGCAATCGAGGCGGCGATCAAACTAGCTAGGTATCACACCGGAAGACAGAGGATAATTGCCTACACGAGCGCATTCCACGGCAGGACGATGGGCTCTGTTTCGTTGACTGCCAGCAAGCCAGCGCAAGTCAAGGGATTTTCACCGCTCGTTCCAGGAGTCGATCACGTCCCCTACCCATACTGCTACCGCTGCCCACTGAAGCAGGAGTATCCAGGTTGCGGATTTGCATGCATCGACTACGTACAGGAGCAGTACTTCGACAAGTACGTGCCCCCGGAAGAGGTCGCCGCGTTTTTCTTCGAACCAATCCAGGGTGAGGGAGGATACGTTGTTCCACCGGATGATTATTTTCAGGAGCTGACGAAGCGTTTCAAAAAGTATGGAATGCTATTTGTCGCAGACGAAGTCCAGTCTGGGATGGGAAGAACTGGCAAGTGGTTTGCAACCGAGCACTTTGGAATGGTGCCGGACATGGTTGCGATCGCAAAGGCTCTTGGCGGAGGGCTCCCGATCGGGGTGATGATTGCAAAGGAAGGGATAATGACTTGGAAGCCCGGAGCCCATGCGAGCACATTCGGAGGAAATCCAGTCGCGGCAGCAGCAGGCAACGCCGTGATTGAGTACATCGAGAAGCACTCACTCTTGGAAAACGCGAGAAAGCAGGGAAGCTATCTGATGAAGGTGTTCGCCGAGTGGAAGGAAAAGTACGAGATCATTGGCGATGTCAGGGGAAAGGGTTTGATGATCGGCGTTGAAATTGTGAAGGATAAAAAGTCCAAGGCCTTCGCACCGGAGCTTGCAAACGCGATTCTTTCAAAATCATGGAAGCGCGGTCTGCTCATCATAACTTGCGGAAAATCGACGCTTAGAATCGTGCCTCCGCTTACGATAACAAGGGAATTGCTGGACGAAGCGCTCGGTGTCCTTGAGCAATCGATCAAGGAGGTCGACGCTGAGTCAAAAAAGTCGCGCTAGATTTTTTCGGCAACGAAATAAAGACTGGGCGAGTGTTCTTCGTAGTCCCTGTAGGGACCGGAGAGTACTTGCAGAGTCTTGAAACCAGCCTCTTGCAACAACGACTCCAGCTGCGACTTTGAGTAAAAGCGCAGGTTCATCCTGTCTGTCTTCATCTCGGATGTTCCATTACTCTCCAGCATGTAATACGCCTGCCAGTCCACGACATCCGGTGCAGATTTGGTACTGAAATTGGTCCTTACGACTGCGACATTTTCATCTTCAAAAAACGCATCGATGAATGGAACGTTGATCTTGTCTTCCTTGATCCCGTCTGAGTTTTCGACATCAAAGATAAACAGGCCATCTTTCTTCAGGATCGAATTAGTTTGAGAAAACAGTCTTCGCACGAGATCTTCGTCAAGCCCGGCAAGGCTCCAGTACATGCAAAGCGCAGTATCAAATGAGTTTTTTCTATAGGGCGATCTTGTAAAATCCGCAAGTAAAATCTCAACTCTCTTCCCTGCCTTGCCCTTGGCTATCTTGACCATCTCCTCGCTCGCATCCATCGCGTTCAGTCTGCATTCAAGTCTCTGGGAGAGCAGGGAAACATGACTCCCAGTGCCACACGAAATGTCAACTATGTCTCTCGCGTTTCGTTCCGTGAGGATTTCAGAGAGCCACTTTGCCTCAAGCTCGTAGTCTCTGTACTGGGATTCGAGCCTGTCGTAATATTTTGCAAACTCTGTGTACAGCTTTGGGAATTCCATTTTCTCCACCAAGCTAGTAGATCATTTGGTTTGAGACATCGAGCAGTTTCTTGTTTTGCAAAAAGGCCGGCTGTTTGAAACCGCGACCTTGGGCCACATAAAGCGCGAGATACTGAAGGCAAAAAGAATAGTAGATTGCGCGCTGCAGTACGTGCTCGGTTTCGCTGAGTAAGGGAAGCACTTCGCTCTTGATGCCTTTGTTCCTCAGATTCGAATTCAACTGCGCAGCCTTTGCATCTTCCTTCCCGTAGCTCAGGATAACCACAAGGTCGTCTTTCTTTGTTGCAAACAGGTTCAGATGAGAGAATTCTTCTGTGAGTTGATAGTCGGCTGCACCGCCCGCAAATTCGTAGATCTTGGCAGCTCCGTACATCGCAATGGCGTAGAACGATCCGCTGCCGATGAAGTGAAAAGTACCGCTCGTCTTGGGAATCTTCAACGCCCACTCCCTTGCTTCCTCCAGCATCTTCGACACATCTATCCTCGGGGGAGTCTTGAACAGCATCGAACATGCCAGCAGCGACGCAGTGAAACTATTGGTCCCCGGAGTTATTCCACGAGACTGAGTAAATTTGAGCTCGATGATCTCGGTGCAAGACTTTGCTAGTTCGCTCTTTGGGTTAGCTGTTATCGCAATGATTTCTTTCGCATGCTCCTTGAACGCTGCCGCAGCTGTTATGTTGGTCTGCGTCTTTCCAGAAACAGAAATGAAGTATAGCTTCTTTCCTCGCCCTACTCTGGGATAGAGTAACAAGTCATACGGATCGACAGATCTCGGTTCGAAGTTCATCAAACGCTCGACGAACCTGGCGCAGGCAAGCGAATCGCCGGCTCCACAAAATACCGCCTCTGAAGGATCAACGTGCTGGATCTTCTTAGACCTTAGAAAAGAGATGTACTGGGGAATATCGAATTCCTGAGCCTGAATCTGCTTCAGCGTTGGTTCAAAGGAGCCTGTCAAGATATTGTAACTCGCATTTACTGTTGGCCGTGACCAGAAAGCGCATCTAGAACGATTAGAATCCAGCTTTCATCACGAATTGACGTCTGCCCATATTTATGCTGGTTGAAAGCAGGGCTTTGTAG
>JAKAPU010000133.1 GCA_021806865.1 archaeon | reverse complement strand
CGCAGGCAGTCATTGATTCCACAACGGGGACTCCACGCGGCACAACTGTTGGGTCGTGCCTTCCAGGTACCACGAGTTTTGTCTCCTTCATTGTGGAAAGGTCGAGCGTATCCTGAGAACTTGCTATTGAGGAGGCTGGCTTGAACGCCACGCGGAAGACAAGAGGCATTCCAATTGATAATCCACCTAGGACCCCACCAGAGTTGTTTGTCTTTGTGACTATCCTGCCGTTCTCCATTTTCACGTAGGCGTCGTTGTTCTCGCTGCCCTTTGTTTTTGTACCTGCAAAACCAGAGCCAAACTCAATCCCTTTCACCGCAGGAATTGAGAAAATCGATTTGCCTATTTCGGACTCGATTGATGAGAACACCGGCTCGCCGACCCCAACAGGCAGGTTGAGCGCAACGCATTCTACTATTCCGCCGAGCGAGTCACCTTTTCCTCTTTCCTCGACGATCTTTTTCTTCATCGCCTCTGCCGCAGATTGATCAGGGCAGCGAACCTCGTTGGAATACCTCTTTGCGATGATTTCTTCCGTCGAGAGTTTTGAAAAGTCTGCCCTAATTCCACCAATCTCGAGAGTATAGGCAAAGACCTGTATGCCAAGAGAGCGCTGAAGCAGCTTCAGAGCCACTGCTCCAGCCATTGTGAAGCCAGCGGTTATCCTCCCAGAGAATCTGCCGCCACCCCTATAGTCGTTCATTTTTCCGTACTTCACCAAGGCAGGATAGTCCGCGTGTCCAGGCCTTGGCACGTTCATGAACTTGTCATAGTCGGTGCTTCGCTGGTCTGAGTTCCAGATCAGCATGCATATTGGTGCGCCCGTTGTCTTTCCATTGAACACGCCAGAGAGAAACTCCACCCTGTCCTGCTCGGATCTCTGCGTCGCGACTATGGACTGTCCTGGTTTTCTCAAATCGAGGAGCTTTTGGACGTCCTCCTCAGAAAGTTCCAGCCCCGTGGGGCAACCATCAATGACAACGCCGACGCAGCGTCCGTGGCTTTCGCCAAAGGAGGTGAAAGCAAAACTGCTTCCTATTGTGTTTGGTAGACTCATTTCCTTTTCGCCAGGCTGATCGTGTTTTTCTCGCCGCAAGCTCGCTGGAGGTCTCTCACAAAGTCAGGATACGATTTTGCGACGCAAGCTGGATCGGAGATCAAAATCTCCCCAAACCGCCCCGAGAGAGCAGCGATTGTAAAAGCCATCAGCATTCTGTGGTCGCTATGCGGGTCAAGGAGAATAGGTTTTCGGATTGCCTCCTTCAGAGATCTACCACGGATGGTCAATGTGGAGACTGTTTCGTGGGTCTCAACACCCATTTTTCGCAATTCCGTGGCCAGAGTGTGCAGTCGATCGCTCTCCTTGAATTTCAGATGCGCAATGTTCGAAATGCGCACATTGCAACCAATACCTGCCGAAAGACCGGCAACAGCTGGCACAAGATCAGGCGCATCTTTGAGGTCAAGATGGATCAGTCCTCCAGATGGTACTGAGCTTCTGACGAACAAGGAATCTCTGCTTTTTGAAATCTTGCCGCCAAACTTGCTGACAAATGATAGGAAAACCGAATCGGGTTGAGGGAGGTCGAGGTCAACTTCAGAAAGATTCAATGAGCCTTTCGCAGACAGGGCCGCTCCAATCAATGCCGAAGCGGAGCTCATGTCTCCAGGCAAGTTGAATGATCTTCCCTCGCTCGACTGATTCCCTTTAATCTGGAATCCGACATATTCTAACTTGTTCGTGGAGAGGACTCTGACCTCGAAACCAAAGTGCTCTAACACGCTCAGAGTGGCTTCGATGTAGGGTCTTGAAACCAATTTTTCAGGCTTCTTGATACGTATCGTGGAGTCTTTTCTTGCCTGCGTGCATGCGATCAGAAGGGAAGAAATGAACTGTGATGAAACCGAGCCGTCAACCAAGCATTCACCTCCTCTTATCCCACCACCCTTCACTACGACTGGCAGGCAACCGTTACTCTTCTCGGAGTAGCACTCTACGCCAAGAGAAGAGAGCGCATCCAAGATTTCCCGCATGGGTCTCTTTGAGAGGGAAGCATCGCCTGTGAATTTTGCTTCTACTTCTTTCGGGGCAAGAGCAGCGAACGCAATAGCAAGTCTCGCGGTTGTTCCAGAACCCTTCAGATAGACAGTCACTTTCTTTCTGTGAGTCCAGCCAGGTTCAACTGTGATCGTTCCGCCACTTCTGCTGCTCTTGACAATCTTCGCCCCAAGAGATTTCAAGACACGAAGAGTCGCAAGCACATCCTCTGACAATGCTGCTCCGCAGCCGGTAATTTCGGAAGAACCGTTGGACAAAGCTGCAACAATCAGCGCGCGGTGAAGGTAGCTCTTGCTAGGTGGCAGCCTGAAATTCCCGCGAAAGCTTTGGGGTCTTCCCTTAATTCGCAAGTAATAGCGGCTTTGCATATTTGTTCACTTAGCAGGCTGCAGTACTCGAGTGCTGATTATTGTGCAGTCGGGGTAGTGCTCAGACCATTTTTTCCTCACCTTCTTTTGGACAGTGGAATTAGAGCATATTGCTGCGACAGCTGGCCCCTTGCCTGTGATCCCGGAGGCAGAAGCACCAGCCATCAATGCTATGATTACTGGTTCTAGAGAGTATCCTAGTGCCGCGCACTGGACCACGGAGTTGAGAAACATCGCCTGTGCAATCTCTGCCTTGAGTGCGTACTGAAAAGCTCTCTGGCTTTCGCCTCTCTGCAGTGAATATGCAGACTTGTCTATACTGCTAGTGTACCTCTTTTGCATCGGGACAAGTATCTCCACTAGGCTGCCAAGAGCTCTGGGGAGAGTGGTATGTTTAATAATTTCAAAATTGGTGTTGTCCGTGCAGAGCAGGCCACCCAAAAGTGCCGCAGAGGCATCATCATATGCGCCGGTAATCGAAGCCTTGCTGTCTTTTGATGCGCGGCAGCTCACGTCCAGAATCGATTTCGGATCTCTTCTTACATTGAACAGCTTGAAAATTGCTTTCACGACAGCCACGGAGACAGCGCTTGAGCTCTTCAGTCCGACGGCCGGAGGTATGCTTGAATCAATTGCGATCTTGATAGAACATCCTCTCGGAATACTTGCCTTGATTTCAGAGAGTGCATAGTTGACGCTCGTTTCGATCAGTTTGTGAGGATCCGGAATGCTGCTTTTGATTTCAACGCGGGGCTCTTTGCTCTCGACGAATGAGGCCTCGACGCGACACGGAATTTCCACACCTATCGTAGAGCCTTTTCCAGTCGCAAGAGCGTTGACAACGGAGATCGCAGAATGTGTTTCGACCTGAACCAGATTTCCGCTTTCAAGTGCTTTCTCTGCTGCAACTATCATCGTCTTTCGTGGCGCTTTGACACCGGTCCAGATCTCGAATGACCTTGCCCCCTGCTCCACCAGCATCAAGAGACCGCCGAGCGTCTGCACCCCACTGGCTCTGGCTTTTTTCATAATCAGCGAAGTTCCCTTGTAACCAAGATCGAATAGCTTCAGATTCCGCTTGGATTTGGAGAAATCAACTTTGATCGGAAAGTGATCTGCTCCCGAATCTGAAATCGCATTGACTACTAGATCGACCTCTGCAACTGCGTCAGCAAAATGCCGCGCATCAAAAGGAACCGTGTCTATTTGCGAATTTTGAAACCTCTCTCCGAGTTCCCTCGCAACTGCCTTCGCGTGGAAGTCCGTCCTGTTCATCATGGATACAGAATCAAATCCGTGTTCAAGGAGAGTGTATATGCACGCTCTCGCAGCCCCGCCTGCCCCTAGCACGAGCGCCTTTTTCCCCTTGTTGGAGATGGGAAAGCCAAGCCTTTTCAGAGAGGCCGATATTCCATCAACGTCCGTGTTGAAACCAATCCAGTTGCTCTTCTGAATTTTCACTGTGTTGACTGCCCCGATCTCTTGAGCCACCTTGTCAATACTTATGAGATAGGGCAGTATCCGCTCCTTGAATGGCGCGGTTATGTTGAAACCTATCACATTACTATCTTTCACAATGGAAGCGATGGAGGAGTCAAACTCAGACTCGCTAACATCGACCAGAGTGTAGGCCGCGTTGTATCCCGTCTTCTCAAACGCTGCGTTTTGAAATGCTGGCGAGAGTGATCTGGAGATGTTTGTTCCCAGCAGAAACGCTGACTTAGATACTGCTACCAAAGATTAGGACCTCCGCAGCTGCCCAAGCGCGGCTCGCATGATTTCAATATCGAGTTGTCCGGGAGCTGTCGCTTTTCCAGGAAGAGATGCGTAGGTGAAAGGTGCTCCCGAGTAAAGACTAGCAAAGCGTGAGAAAACACCATACTCGCCCATGCAAAATGCGACAAGTTTCCTTGGCCTGGCTTTTCTCATAACAGAAGATTCGTACAGGGAGAGCAGGCGCCGGTTATCATCAAACGAGTTGGCATAGCAAGCAACCTTTGTCGCGTAAACGGAATTTGCGGCACGATTGATCAGACTCTCTAGTTCTCTTTCGGATGGAGTCTTTGAGAAATCGTGAAAAGAGGCAATGATTTTGATCTCCGAGTCTTCGAAAGCTTTCATCAGATCTGGGTTCTTTTCAAACGTGTTGATCTCGATGTCCGTGTAGCATTTTGGAAAGGAGGCCAATTTTTCGAGGATTGAAACTCTCTCCCTTTCTCGCAAGTATGATTTCCCTCCTTCCGCGCGAGAGCGCAAAGTGAGGATAGTTTCATCGCTAGCAAGTTTTTCTACCTCGCGCAAGCAATACTCGTCGATCTTTGCCAAGTAGTCGAGACGCAGTTCGACCAAGTCTGGCCTGTGCTTTCGAGCTGTGCGAAGCTTTAGCTTGAGCGTGGGCAGATCATGCGCAAATATTGACAGGCAGAGTTTGAAGCCTCGCGAATTGCGCATGTTATGATGCATTTGTATTGCGTACCCGTCTTGAGACAGTCTATGCGTGCGAACTTTCGTATTTAGGTTTGCCCTCTGTGCTTTGACGCGTTTGGTGAATGTTGGCTAGTTACAAGGTTTCTTTCGGTAGTACTTCTTGTCGTTAACCGAATTAGCGATCTTCTCTGAAGTCCCAAACTCGTTCTCATCCTTTCGTATTCTTTCCATTTCAGCCTTTACGACCTTTCGCGGCTCTCTTTGTGGAGTAGTAGACGACAAAGCCAATATCAAAAACAATGCAAGTGCTGAAAGGAGATAAAGAATTGTTGAGAGATAGTCCGGACCGCTCTGTCCAAACAAAGAGTCTATTGCGCGAAATAAAATCAAGACAACAGTTTCCCATCTAGTATTCAGCGGTTGACGAAGATACGTCTATCAAGATTTGTTTTGACAATTCCATCATACATCGTTTGAGAGAGTTCGGACCGTCATTCACGGCGATTGCATCAGAACTGATCTCTAATCTGAATGGTTGCTAGATCAACTGATTCAACTTCCGGAGACGCACTGATAGCTCTCTCACTTTTTCTGCTTCCATGCCTGAGCTCGTTTGCAAAAATCTTCCGCTTCACTCTCCGCGTTTGCGCAGTGTCTGTAGTGGTGTATCACTTCTCGCAAAGCTTCCTCAATCGGCGTGGGCTGGCCGGGGCATTCAGCGTCCAGTTGGGTTCGAATTTCAACTAGAGGTTCCCAGATATCGGCAGGAATGCGTAGCGGAACGCTAGGCTTGTTAGAGTTCATACACATGGTCAGATTAGTCACTGATTTAAAAGAAGGGCTCGATTACCAAAGTTGAGAATGCGTTCCTTATTCAGTGACTAATCTGGAAGAATGGTCAACCTAGCGTAGCGATGATTTTTCCCGCGAGCTTCGAGCTTATCTTTGCGACCTGCGCGATTTCCTCTGGGCTCGATCTCCTTATCGCTTCGATTGACCCAAAATGAGCAAGAAGATTTCGCTTCCTCACCCTTCCAATCCCAGTGATCTCATCAAGGGCAGAGTGAGTGAGTTTCTTGGAGCGGAGCTTTCTGTGATAGGTTATCCCGAATCTGTGTGCTTCGTCCCTGATGTGCTGGACTACGTAGAGGGCTTCGGAATCTCGTGGGAGTCGAACGGGATGCACTCTATTAGGCAAGAAGATCAGTTCTTCCTTCTTTGCGAGAGAGACCGTTGGAATGCCGAATATTCCATCACTGTGCATCTGATCGAGGGCCGCGTTGAGATGACCTCGACCGCCATCAATGATCACGAGATCCGGCTGCTCCCTCGCCCAGGACTTTGAGACTCCGGCATCCGCGAGCCTCTTGAACCTGCGGTTAAGCATCTCCGCCATCATCTTGTAATCGTCGATTCCTTTCACGCTCTTGATCTTGAATTTTCTGTACTGGCTTTTTTCTGGGAATCCATCGACAAACACAGTCATTGCGCCCACCGCCTCATCGCCGTGAATGTTTGAAATGTCGTAGCATTCGATCCTCTTGGGAATCTTTCCAAGCTCCAGTTTTTCCTTCAACTCCTTTAGCGCACGCAAACGCTCACGCTTCTTCACCTCGTCCTTGGATTCCTCCTCCTTCAGCACCATCACTGCGTTTTCCTGCGCGAGTTTCATTAACTTGCGATTTTCTTCACTCGAAGTTGAGTCTGAGAGCTTGATCCCCTCTTCATCAGCCCTGCCGAGATTATTGAGTAGGGAAAGCACTTCCTCATGGTCCGGGAGCTCCACAGGTACTACAACTTCATGTGGCAGCTCTGAGATCCTTGCTTCAAGTGAAGCGTAATGCTGCTTTATGAACGCAGAAATTATCTCTGCATCGAGAGATGAATCATTGACTCCATCAAGCACGAATTTGTCCCTACCCACCACGTTCCCGTTTCGCACCTGAAACACAATAGCGGCCGCAATGCTTCCCTCCCTTGCTATTGTAACAACATCCTTGTCCCTCTTCTGATTCTGAAAGGTAATCCGCTGCTTTAGGGCGGTGGTTTCTAACGACTTGATATTATCACGGATTTTGCTCGCCTTCTCAAAGTCCTGCGACTCGGAGGCCTTCCACATCTCATCGTACATTACCTTGCTCAGCTGAACGAGCTTTCCTTCTAAGAACAGCTGAAACATTTTCACGTTACGGTCGTAATCCCGTCTTAAAATAGAAAAGTTGCAGGGGCCAGTGCATAAGCCGATGCTCAAGTCGATGCACGGCTTGAATTTCTTCTCCCAATCCAAAGGTAGAGTGCAGTCACGTATTGGAAATATCCTTCGGAGGTACTTGACCGTGCGCCTAGCGGCTCTTGCGTTTCCGTAAGGACCGAAGTAACTTGCGCCGTCGTTTTCAACTCGCCTGGTAACGAGGATTCGTGGTACAGGCTCGTTACTGATCTTGATGTATGGGTAACTCTTGTCGTCCTTGAGCCTAATATTGTAGCGCGGTTTGTGCCTCTTTATCAGGACGTTTTCGAGTATCAGTGCCTCAATCGGAGTCTGGGTGAAGATGTAGTCCGCACTTTTGATCTGGTCTTTCAGCACCTGACCAATTGGATCATCAAATTTGGGGCGAAGATGAGCTAGTACTCTGTTCTTGATACTCGTTGCTTTTCCTACGTAGACAGGAGTATCTTCCGAGTTTTTCAGAATGTACACTCCCGCCCTATCAGGGAGCTTGCCAAACTCGCTAAGTGGTGTTGATACCACTTGCTGCGGCGACAGGTTTTGCAATCTCTCTACTTTCCATCGATCGAGTATTTGGAAACAG